>JANXVV010000550.1 GCA_025351525.1 Humisphaera sp.
GCGAGACGCCCATGCCACCAGTTTTTCAAAAGACCCGAATTCAGGAATTGAAGAATCCAGGAATCCAAGCCGGGATGGAACGGAGAGCGCCAGCGAACTGCGCAATCCCGGATCTTTTGACCCAGGAGCGCAAGAATCCGGGCCTGCGCAGTTCGCCGGCGGTCACCGCTCCGCCCCGGCTTGGATGAAAAGTTCGGATCGTCGTCACCGTGAGCGAATCAACTCCTCGTCCGCAATCCCCAGTTTTTTTCGCAGCGAATCGATGTCGGCCAGAAACCGCATCCCGTCACTGTAATAGCCGGCCGTGGGAAGAAGACCGGGTTGCCTTTCCAGCCACCAGGCATTGAAGCGGTGCATGAGGGCTTCGCGAAGATATTTGCTGACCATGGACGCCATCGCCACGGATAAACACTGTGTTTCGGCCTTCTCGCAAAAGATGACCCGCGCGACATGCCCGCCGCGATGCAGTTGGTATTCACTGCGACCCTCGATTTCACGAACGATCTCCAGTGACCAATCCTCGAACATGGTCCGGAGCAGCGGCCCGTAGCGCGATCGACCTCCCTGACGATCGCAGAAAATCACGAGGTTTCGCTCGCCATATTCCCGCAGGAGATGGTCCAGATGGATGGCCGCAAGGGAGAAGAGCGTATTGCTTTTATTGCGCGTCTGATCGAAAAGGCGATTGAGCGGCTTCTCCAACACCACCCGCGCCGCCAGATGCACACACCGCGTTTTCGCCCGATCCATTTCCAGCCGCAGCGCATTGGCAAAGAGCTTGATCGGCATCCCTTCCTGCGAAATTGGAAAACATTCATCCCCCGCCGGGCGATACCAGTCTGACTCCGCCATATCCGGCACAGCGTGGGCGGCCACCTGATTCACAAACGCATCCAATCCATCTCCCCACTCCCGCCAGGCGGCGGACATCGCCAGAACCGATCGCTCCAGTTCCTTCAACCCCGCCCCCGAGGAATAGACCAGTTTGCTGTCGTTGATATGCAGCTTGCGCCCGCTCTTGGAACGGGTTTTGGAAACGACCTTGCTCAATCGCGTCCAGAGACACGGCAATGCTCCGTCGGCCCCGCGCGGGGAATCGATGGGCAATTCCGGGACCTCGAACGCCGCACATCCCACGATCAAAGGGCCGAGCAGAGGGCCATATCCCGCTTCATCAATTCCAGCGATTATCATGGGGTGACATGATACAGACTTGACATCCGGCGAATGGCGAATAAATTGATGAACTCATCGCTACGGGCGCGTAGCTCAATTGGTTAGAGTACCGGACTGTCGATCCGGAAGTTGCGGGTTCGAGCCCCGTCGCGCTCGCTGAAGTTTCTACGGGGAGTCTTCCCTCTCAACCCCTCATCGTGGCACGGGATCCCAGCGCGTGCTATCCGGCCGAAAAAATGCACGGGCGAGACGCCCATGCCACCTTGTTCAACGCACCTCATTTGGTGGGCTTGCCCCATGACATCCACTTTTCGGCACATCGCGTTCTCCGCGCTTTTCCTTCTTTTGCTTTTGGCCCCCATGCTCTCCGCCGATCCCGCGCCGGACGACCGGTACATCATCATCGGGTTCCGGATCTGCCTGGACTTTGAGTAACCCTTTGTCCTTTGCCTTTTCACCCTTTTCCCTTCCGTCGCTCTGCGGCCACCGCCGGGCCGGGTCCACGGTCCTGTAAAAACGTGTTCCCTCAGCCTGATCGGCCCTCGTCCGGGAAGATCAAAGTTCCCCGGGCCCGAACGTAACCGCCCACCGAATTTTTCTGCGATCCGGCAAAACGGCAAGCGAGTACATCCACCCTGCCTGCTGATTCAAGTCGTGTAGGCTCCGTACTACGCGCCCTGCCGAACTCGATTGTTTCAAGGATGAATGACGAAACATCGGCCATTGGAACATTCGTGATTCGTCATCGATTCGTGAATTCGAAGATCGTGAATTCGTCATTATTCAAAACGCCGCACCCGCGCGGATGGACGGCAAGCCAGAAACTCGAAATCAGAACAAAGCTCGGAAAATGAATGAGGAAAGCTCGAAAGACATCGCCTTTCGAGCTTCGGCTTTTCCTCCTTCGAGCTTTGTTCTGATTTCTGATTTCGAGATTTCCCCTTAAGCGTTCTCCATCTGAAACGACCGCTGCCGATACAGGTGCTCGAAGAGGTTGCCTTCGTGCGGCTGGTCCCAGCTTAATTTCCAGGTCGGGATGGGGCCGAGATTGAGGCGGTCGATGTGGCCACAGGCCATGAGGGCGCGTTGGAATTTTTTGTCGCGGGTGATGGCGGTGCCGACGAGGGTGGAGCCGATGGCATCGGGGATTTCGGCAGTGGGACACTCGATCACGCTGGCGAAGGGGAACAGGAACTCGCGGTTGGCCAGGGCGTGTTCGCGGTCGCACCAGATGATGGTCGGGAGCATCCAGGCGACACGGCCCTGCTGCACGAGGCGGGGGGTGCCGCGATGTTGCTGGGTAAGATCCTCGGCACCGGGGAGCATTCCGTCGATCATCGCGTTCATGCGCTGCGGCATGGCGGGATTGGCGAAGGCGGCGATCTGGGCGGTGGGATCATCGGCGGGAAGGGCCTTGACCGTCGCCAGCTTTTGAGCCAAAGCATCGGCGATCTTGCGGCCGTTCTTCGGGGTCCAAACGGCGGAGGCGTTGATGCAACTGCGGCCTCCGTTGGCGGCGATGCAGGAGACGATCAGGTCGATGTGCTTCTCCCATTCCTCCGCCGCATCGTCGCCGAGAATCACCTTGCTGAAACCGGGACCGTGAAGCTCGACGCGCGGGTCTTTGGCCCAGGCCTTGGTGGTGGCGGCATCGCCGAAGAGCATGGCCCGGTCGACCACCTGCAACAGCGTGCTGGAACCGCCGTGATTGGTGGGATAAAAGCTGAACGCCTCGCGCGGCACCCCGGCGGCGCAGAGGGCTTCGATCAACCGCAGGGGAGACCAGGGTTCCTCACGACCCGGCTTCAAAACGATGGGACATTTGAGCGCGATCGCCGGGAGCCAGAGGGAATGCACGCCGGGGGAATTGCTCGGAAGCACCGCGCCAAAAGTGCGGCCCTCGCGATACCAACTGAGCATGCGGCCCTCATCATCGCCGTAGCCCTGATCGAGGATCGAGGGATCGAACCCGCGGGTGAGGCCGGCGACGATGACGTTCATCTCATCAAGCGTTTTGTGGAGCTTCTGCGCGTTGCCGCGACAGTAACTGTGGGGCATGCCGGTGGTGGCGGAAAGCTGATTGACGTAGTCGTCAAACGTCTGCTTCTGATCGCCGACCGGCAGGGTGCCGGTCATGAAAAAACCGGCGGCCTTTTTGCACATGGCGAGCAGTTCCTTGACGGTGAACTGCTCGAGGATCGAATCATCCATCCGGCCCACATCGCGGCTGATCATGCCGGAGTTGGCCTGGCTGACCTCGGCGACCGGCAGGCCGGTGGCGTGGTGGAGGATCTCGATCTTGTCGATGGACTCGTAGGGTTTGCCGGAACGGAGGATGGGAATGTGCAGCATTTGATCTCAACTCTTTCTTTTGGGCTTTAAACGGTTGGCAAGGGCGGCCGGCCACCAGAGCCGCGACAGGGGGATTTTGAGCTTCGGGAAGGGAGGCAGCGCGATCACGTCGCGATCGCGACCTTCGCCACTCGGAACATACTCGCCGCCTTCCAGACTGAAACCTTCGAGGAGCCGCGCGAGCGGATCGACGATCCAGTAATGCGGCACACCGGCCGCCCGGTACTGCTCAAACTTGTCGACCCGGTCGATGGTGCTGCTGCTGGGGCTGATGATTTCAACGCAGAGGTCGGGCGGGCCGAGGAGAGCTGTGGGAGTGACAAGATGAACGCGCTCATGCGAAAAAAAGAGGAGGTCCGGCCTCCGGACATTGAACAGGTCCAGCGGCGTGTCCAGATCGCGAAAGACAATTCCGAGATCGTGCTCATCCACATGTTGCTTGACCAGGAAGAGCAATTCGACATCGCTATTTGAGTGTTCCGGAGTGGGACTCGGTGCCACAGCGATTTCTCCATTGACGAGTTCCAACCGCACGCCGGGAGGGTCTTCGCCGAGTGCCGCAAACTGGCGGGCGGTCATCCGGGTTGTGCTGATGATGGGCATGTTAGAATACCAATCGCAAATGGCTGCCTGCCACACAAAATAACTAGTACACGCCTTCCACCACCGTCTGGCCCATCCCGGCGAAAGGTTGGACGTTGCCGGCGCCGTCCCAGGGATACGGCTCGCAGGGAGGTCGGCGGATGGCTTGATCACGCTCCATGAACCTCGGAATAAAAGTTTCCCTCGTGAGCGTCGTCAGCATCACACGGCCTTTCTGGCCGTACTCGACTTTCTTGCCGGCATCATCGGGATCGACGATCTCCACTACCGCCCGCGGTTGCGGGGCGTGGTAGATCACCTCGTATTTGTCAGCCGGATCGAAGGGCTTGTGCGTGGCGAGGCCCATGAGGGTATTGCCGTAGGTCGGGACGAAATCGATGCCGGGGCAGAGTTCCTCGCGAGCGAAGCGGTAGAACTGGGGTGTGAGTTCAGTGCCGCCGCAGAAGATGCCCTTGATGCCGTAATGGGTCAGATCGATCTTCTCGGCGAGCGCTTCGAGCAGTTTCGGGGTGGTGAACATGCACTGGATATTTGGATGGCTGCGGAGAATCGTCAAGGCCTGATCGATGCAGTGATTTTTGTACAGGTTGGCCTCCTGAACTTCGCCGCGCTTGATGCACTTGATGACCCAGCGCGGGTCGAGGTCGACGGAGAAGGCGATGCCGCCCCGGTGCTGGGCGAGATGCTCGATCGCCAGGCGCAAACGGCGGGGACCGGAGGGCCCGAGCATGAGCCAATCGGCACCCTTGGGGAAGGCTTTGTCGGAAAGGGTGGTGCTGAAGTTTTCATAGTCTATGCGGAAATCCTCGACCTGCAGACGGCTCTTGGGCACGCCGGTGCTGCCGCCGGTCTCGAAGACGTAGACCGGTTTGCCCGCCAACCCGCGCGGCAACCAGCGGCGCACCGGCCCGCCGCGAAGCCAGTCATCCTCGAAGTGGGGGAGCTTTTTCAGATCGGCGAAGCTGGTGACTTCCTTGCGCGGGTCGAATGTCCAGCCCTTGGCCTTGTTGAGCCAGAATTCGCAGCCCGTTTCGGGGTTGAAGTGCCATTGCACGATCTCGCGCACATGGGCATCAAGGGCTTCGGCGGCATGGCGGACGCGGTTCTCAAGGGCGGGTGCGGGCATGGAATTTGTTCTCGCAAAAAGCCTTGGTGGGCCAAGGCTGGGATTTAAGAAATTGCAACCATCAGCGGACTTTACGTCCGCCTGACGGCAAGGCACTGACAACTGGAGGATATACTAGCGACCGATGACGGGGTTGCGTAGGGGAGGGTTTCAAAAATGGTGGAAGACGATCCGAAGCCGTCAATAAGTCAGCAAAAGCCTGTCGTGAACCACTTCATTTTCCAGCGACTCGCCCGCCATCTGGAAACGGCGCAGCATGGAACGTCCACAGTTGACAAAAATCTCGCGTTTAAAAAGGCCTTCGGGGATGGGAAGCTTACAAAGAAACGTACCGGTTTTTTTAGTGCCGTCGATGCTCAGGGCGACGTAGACGCCGCGCGATTTACATTCCGCAATGACGTTAAAAAGTCGCTTTAGGCTAAAAGCTTGCGCGCCATAAAGAATATTTTGACTGTGAGTGTACGGAGGATCGCAGTAAACCACGTCGTTTCGCTCGGCACGCTGCATGGTTTGATCGTAGTTTGCATGGACGAATTCGGTGCCAGATGTACGGCGGTGCCATTGATCGACCCGATCATTAAAGCTGTCTGGGTGGATGGGATCATGAATGCCACAGGGGGTTGAGCAGTATCCATCGCGTTGACGAAAGCGAACGACTCCCCCGTAGCAACTGCGGCAGAGAAACAGAAGGTCGGCCCCGTTTGGGCCTGCGTTGTACGCCGCCTTTACCTTCTCGAATTGCTGGATTTTTTCACCAGCTTTGAATGAGTGATATCGCTCTGAATACCACTGTTTGACGGTCCCGGGCGAACGACTAAGTGCATCCCAGATTTCTATAAGCGGCTTAAATCCATCACCCCCGACACCCCGCTTGGGCGCAAGCGTACCCAACACTGCTCCACTTCCGAGGAAAGGTTCAAAATAGGTTCCAAGATTGAGAGGAAAATAGGCCGCTATCTCATGTGCGAAACGCTGCTTGTTACCAATCCATTTCAAAAGCTGCGTTTTGAAGGGCTTGACGGAACAGGCGATAGAGTCGCCGAACAAGAGTGACTGAATCATGCGAACTCCAGACGGCAGAAAAGCACAGGCTGCACCATATTCAAAATTTGAATACTCGTCAAGTCTGCATACCCTTCATGCCGTGACCAAGTCAGGTAAAAACCATGACCGGCAGAGATTAGCTCGGCTTTTACGCACGGTGCGTACGGAGGCGGGACTGCGGCAAATCGATCTCGCTGAAAAGTTGGAGGAACCGCAATCGTACGTCAGCAAATATGAATCGGGAGAGCAGCGTCTTGATCTACTCGAGCTAAAAGCAATCTGCGATGCGTTAACCATTAACTTGACGAAATTTGTTGGGCGATTCGAGGGTGAACGGTGAAGGCAGATCCGCGGTTTTTAAAGCAGCCGAAATCATTTTGGGCGCATATCCGTTCCATTTCTGAACAAGTAGGTTACACCGTTCGCGGAATGGGAACGATTAAGATTCCGACATTGAACGAGCTTCTGATTGCATTGCGAAAATTGGATTTGGACGCGGATCACGTTTCGCGTGACGATGAGACGCCGACGATGTTCGGAACTCAGTTGATGGATTACTTCCAATATCGCGCTGACGTCCTGAACCATCAGGTCGAAGCTTTGCTGATGGATTCGGTCGCAGCGGAACGATTGTTTAAATCGCTGTGCGCAAAGCACAGTCGCAAAGCGTCCTGCCTGCCGATGAATAAACAGAAGGGGAAGAAGCGAAAAAATGCGTTTCTGACCGGCATGGTAAACATCTTGATCGAAGCCAATTCGGCCGGGCATGACTGTGACTTTGACCCGCGCTCACTTACTACCATCACCCGCGATGGTAAGCCGTTGCGGACGCTGGCCCGGAGGGTCGACGGTGCGTTTCCCGCTGTGGTAAATCCCATCGCAATCTGGGAAATAAAGGAATATTATTACACCACGACATTCGGCAGCCGCGTCGCGGACGGTGTTTACGAAACGCTGCTTGATGGCATGGAGCTTGAAGAACTACAAGAGCATGAGGCGAAGTATGTCCAGCATCTTTTGATTGTGGACTCTCACTTTACATGGTGGAAGTGCGGCCGTTCATATCTTTGCCGCATCATTGATATGCTTCACATGGGCTATGTGGATGAGGTGTTATTCGGCAGGGAAGTCATTGAGCGGCTACCGATCATCGTCAAAGAATGGGTTGCTGAGTTGCAAACGCGCAAGCCACCCAGCAACCTTACAACGATTCCAGGAGCTGGGAACGAACCGAAGCCCGAAGGGCCTGTCGGTTCCTCGTAGCAAAATGGGGAAATGGCCAACCGGCTTACCTTTGACCAGCTGCTGCACCGTTAGCCCCGAATGCCGCAGCGAGCGACCGGCCGAAATGAGTCATTTGAAAGACCGTCTCCAACTCAAGTTTTTCGAAGGAAGTCAGCCGGCCATCGGTATTCAGTTCCATAAGTCCGTGCATGCGGTCGGTCAGCTCAGACGAGAGCGACAGTATCCCTCCCACGGTGGATCGCGGTAGAATCACGGTCACTGGGTCATCAGCGGTAATCATCATCGTTCCCATATCTTACTTCTTCTCCGACACCGCATACAACTTATCCCGCGTCATCACATACAGCGTTCCGTTCGCAAACACCGGCGTACTGTACACCGGGCTGCCCATGTCATGTTCGGCAATCTTATTATCCATCTTCGAGACTTCAAAAATGCTGACCATGCCGTTCTCGCTGCCCTGATAGAGTTTGCCGTCGCAGATGAGCGGGGAACCCCAGACGGGGGATTCCAAGTCGTGGGTCCAGACGTGCTTGCCGGTTTCGGCATCAAGGCAGTGCAGGAAACCGCTGAAGTCGGGGACGAACAGCAGACCGGTCGCCGGGTCGATGGCGGCGGTGGCGATGGTGCGGTTCATGCGCTGATCGGTTTTCAGCTTGGAATTGTTTAATGTCTTCGCGTCGGTTTTGATCGCGGAGAAGTGCCAGATCACACCGCTGTTGGGATTGGGTTTGCCCTTGGGACGCTGGGCCATGTTGACGGGAACCACCAGTTCCTCGCCGATTTTGGGTGGCGTGGCGTTTGGGTCGGCATCGATCTCAAAGCTGATGTCGCCTTCCTTGGTGATGTCGATGCACCAGAATTGGCCGGGGCCTTCACCGTGCTCGGGGTCTTGGCCGTTGGCGATATAGCAGCGGTTTTTGTAAATCACCGGGGTGGCGATGATCTCGTTGCGGGTCTGCGGATAGACGCTGTCTTTGGGGTTGCTGTCGAACCGCCAGATAATCTTTCCGGTGCGGGCATCGTAGGCGCGGATCCAACCATCGCCTTCGGGGGCGATGATCTGGGCTTTGCCGTTCACCACGGCTAACGCCGGACTGGCCCATTGGCCGTGGAGGACGTGATCGAGCGGGCTGTTGTCGCTCCACACTAATTTACCGTCCGACTTTTTCAGGCAGACGATGGCCGGGGCGTTCGGGCTGACGACGTGCTTGTGGGTGTCGTCGACGCCGTTTCCGGTGATGATGTAAATGAGGTCTTCGTAGGGGAGGATGGCGCACGAAGTCATGTTGTGCGGGAAGACGCCGAACTCTTTCATCATATCGGTGGACCAAGCCTCTTTATAGGTCGGGTTGCCGGGGCTGACATCGAGGCAGACGACTTCGCAGCGGTTGGTGCAGTAGTAAAGCTTGCCGCCTTCGCAGAGGACCGTCGAGCAGAGCCCTTCGCCCGGCCAATCGTTCACGCGGCCGGTCGGCAGTTTGGCGCTGATACGCTGCCAGAGGAATTTGCCGTCCTTCTCATTGAATGCCATCAGCACACCGGCGTCCGCCTGAAACTTTTCATCTTTGTGGGCCTCGTTGTTGGTGCCGATGAAGACCATGCCGTTATTGATGATCGGGTTACCGTAGCTTTTCGAGCCGAGCTGCGCGACCCATTTGATGTTGGTGCCTTTTTCGACATCCCATTCGGTGGGGATTGCCTTTTCGGGGTTGATCATGTTGCGGTCGGGGGTGCGGCCCCACATCGTCACGTCTTCGGCGTGCGTAGTCGGAAGAGAGAGGATCGCTAAACCGCAAGCGGTCAGAATATGAGATTTAAGATTTGAAATTTTCATTTGGAATCGAGTCCGTTAGGGTGGCATGGGCGTCTCGCCCGTGCATTTTTTGGGCCAAGAAGCACGGGCGAGACGCCCATGCCACCGGCTTTTCAATTTGCCGGATTAGTTCGGGGTCACGAGGATGTTGTCGTAGAAAATCTCGTGGTCGTTGGAGAAGCCCCACAGGCCGGGGTTGCCGTGATGATTGGGATTGATGTCTTCCAGTTCAATCATCCACGCATCCGGTTCGGGCTTGTCGGCGGGCCAGGCTTTGCCCTGCAACTTCGCCTTGTCACCCACCTGCGAGACGGTCAGCTTCAGGCGATACCATTTGTCCCCCTGCCATTTGAAGGGGATCGATTTGCTGGTGTAATCCGGCATGGCGTACTGCCAGACGTGGATGTTCAGGGTCTGCGTGCTGCCCTGCAATTCCAGCACATAACGACTGTCGATCACGCCCGCATCGGGCATCTGGAAGACGTTGTCGGTGACGACGGTGGCCGTCACGCGAACGTCGGCCTGCACGGTATAATCGTGCATGTCGACCGAGCCGTAGTTCGTGCGGGCGCGCGCATACAATGCCTTGGGAGGCTTGGACAGCGGTGCGCCGGGCTTGTCGATCTGCTTCACGAGGCACTTGTTGCCGTCCAATTCCGCAACGGCGAATTTGCCGCCCGCGCCGGTCCAGGTGAGTGGTGGTTTGTCGATGGGCGATTGCTCGAAATCAAATTTCCACGGCAGAGTCGGCATGACGCGCACGCGGGCCTCGCCGGTCAACTCGCCCACTTTCGCCAGGATCGCCCCGCCCTGCACCGGTCCTACGGCGGCGGTGAAATTGCCGTCGGCATCGACCGTCCCTTTCAAATTGCCGACGGGGGTGGGCTTGGCGGTTGGATCGGGAGCTTGGCCGGGCTTGGGAATCGCGGGCATCATCAGTTGACCGACCGACCAATCGGCTTTTCCTTCGGAGATAAAACGGCCTTTGGCGTTGAAGAGCTTGGCGGTGAATTTGGTCTTGTCACCGGGGTGGGTGACGCGGTCTGCGGGAATGATTTGAACGATGGCGGCGGTTTTGCCGTCGGGTTCATTTGAAGCGGAAGCTTCAATCGTCGGATCGGGCAACGGATCGCTTTCGACTTTCGCATCTTTCAAACCGATGCAGAAGGTTTGATTGGCACACTGTAGAAAGATGTGACCGTTGGCGATCGCGGGCGTGCCGTAGGTGGCATATTCGCGGCCCAGCTTTTCGGGCACTTCCACCTTGCTCAGAATATCCGCCTTCTTTTCACCGGGTTTCAAAAACGTGAACCGACCATTCGCTTCGGTGACGATCAGCTTCCCATCCGCGAACACCAGCGCCCCTTTGCCGATGCGGCCACAGTTTTTCTTCCACAGCGTTTTGCCGGTCTTCGCATCCAGACAATGGACGTAGGCGGAGTTGTCTTCGACATACAGTTTGCCGTCGTAGATCGTGCCGGAGGGGAAACCGGCTTCGATGCCATCGTGCTTCCAGAGCACTTCGGGTTTGCCGGTGGCGCATTCGAGGCAGATCACGCTGCCGAGCGTGGGGTTGTCGATGTTTTCCAGATCGAACATGGCGTAGACGCGTGTGCCGTCGACGATGACGGAGGAATTCAGCCCGCGCTTGGAGATGAATTTGCTCCAGACTTTTTTGCCGGTGCGGGTTTGGAAGGCGTGAACGCCGCCGTCACCGCCGCCGAAGATCACGAGACGCTCGCCGTTGATGACGGAGATGACGGGTGTGTTTTGCGGGGCATCGGTCGGGATGCCGCCGGTGGGGGCGCTCCAGTTCAATTCACCGGTGGCTTTATTGAGAGAGAAGATGCGGTGCTGCCCGCGTGCGTTTTCACCCCACCCGAAGCTGACACCGGCGATAAAGACTTGGTCTTCATCGATGGCCGGGGAAGGTGTACGGCCACCGAAGGTCGAGATCATCCCGAATTCTTCCGTCATCTGCCGTTGCCAGATCACATGCCCATCGGTACCGTCCAGACACAGAAAACCACAGTTGCATCCGAAAAAATAGACGCGCCCGGTGGCCGGATCACCGACGGGGTTGGACCACCCAATGCGATGGAACGGCACATCGGTCTGCGTCATGTTCTCCGAGTGCTGCCAGAGCTTTTTGCCGGTGGCGGCATCGACGCACACATAAGACTCCTGAGTCATCGGCCCCGGCTTGACGGTGTCGCCCGATTCCCCGCCGGCGGCCACTTCGCCGCTACGGCTGATGGTGTAGACCTTCCCGTTCATTACGATCGGGCTCGACATCCCGCCGATCTCATTCTTCCAAATCAGATTTTCACCTTCGGGGGACCACGTGTCGGGAAGATTTTTCTCGCGACTCACCCCGTTCTGTTCAGGGCCGCGCCAGCGATACCAGTCCCCCGCGTGGGAAGTGGTGGCGGGAAGGGTTGTGGAAAGTGCTAAGAGCAAGGCGGCTAATCGTGGCTTCATAGGGTTCTCGTTCATTTCAATTTATTCGTTCGGGCAAAAAAGATTGCCCGCGAAGGGACACGAAGGAAGACACGAAGAAGGAATTCGCAAAAAATAATACGGTGTAAGTTGTCATCCTTCGGAGTACTCTGGATGACATTTCGCGTTCCCAGCATCGATCCTGATTTTTCCCGAATTCATTCCTTCGTATTCTTCTTCATGTCCCTTCGTGGGCGAATTTCTCCTCTTCTCAAACCGTCTTTTTCACAAACCGTTTCGCCTTCATTTCAAACCGGGGAAGGCTTCCGCAGGCGACCAGTTGCACTTCAGCTTTAAAGGACAGAGTCACCTGCAAGGCCTTGCTCACCCGATCCGCCAAACCTTGGCCGTCGATCACAGTCGGCAACGGTTCCAGCTTCAACTTGACCTGCGCCAAGGCACCGTTTTGAATCACTTCGATGCCGAATTCCGCCACTTCATCGAAACGGCGGATGACCGCTTCAACCGCTGCGGGGAAAACATTATTGCCGCGGACGATGAACATGTCATCCATGCGCCCGAGAATCCCACCGAGCATTCTCGCCGACCATCGGCCACAGACGCACCGCTCCCGCGTCACCCGCACCTGGTCGCCCGTGCGATACCGAATCACCGGTGAACCATGCCGACCGAGATTGGTGATAATCAGTTCACCGGCTTCACCTTCGCCCACGGGTTTGTTGTCCGGGTCGAGCACTTCGGCGATGCACTCCGTTTCAGTCAGGTGAACGTCGGCGGTGTTTTCGAGGCATTCAAACCCCAGCGGACCGACCTCGGTCATGCCGGTGTGATCGAATACGCGGGCGTTCCAGGCGGATTCGATGCGCTGCCGGGTGGCGGGAATATGGCCGCCCGGTTCACCGGCGACGATGAATGCGCGCACGGCGGAGTGGGCGATATCGACCCCTTCGGCGGCGGCCACCTCGGCCATGCGGACGGCATACGTTGGGGTGCAGCAGATGACCGTCACCTGGTTTTCGAGAATCATTTTCAGCCGGGCCGTCGTGGCCATCCCACCGGCGGGAATGACAAAAAGGCCCAAGGCGGCGGCGGCCTCGAAGGCACCCCAGAATCCGACGAACGGGCCGAATGAAAAAGGGAACGCCAGCTTGTCCTGCGGCCCGATGCCGGCGGCAGAAAAAATAATTCCCCAGCAGCGCTTCCACCAGTTCCAACTCTCGGCGGTGTCGAGCCATCGCAGCGGGCGACCACCGCTGCCGGACGTCTGATGCAATCGGCAATATCGATCGGCTGGGAAGCTAAGGTTCGATCCGTAGGGCGGATGGTCAAGCTGATCCTGTTCCAATTCGGCCCGGGTGGTGAAGGGCAGTGCGGACATCGGATCGCGCAAGGGATCGAAGCGAACCCCTTCCAGCTTATGGCGGTAAAATGAATTCGTGGGCAGAACTTTTTCCAGCAACCCCGCCAGCTTGCGGCGTTGCAATTGCGCAATCGCCGGGCGGTCGAGCGATTCTTCTTCGGGGATGTAACACGATGAGAGAGTCATGCAGGTTATGAAATTCCGCCGTAGCATGGGCTACCAGCCCATGTTTTAAAAAAGAATACATGGGCGGGTAGCCCATGCTACGATGATAAAGTTATATCCGTTACCGCCTGTCCGTCCATAAAGTTGTTCAAACAACCATCAATTTACCGTATGATCGAAATCCTATGAGTTCCACGACTTCCCTCACCGCTTCCGAAACCCCGGCCAAGCCGCCCGTCCTCTCCTACGCAACCCCATCGCCCAAGCCTTCGGATTGGAGTCCACTTCGCAATCCGATCTTCCGCGCCATGTGGATTGCCTCGGCGGTGTCGTACATCGGTTACGAAATCCGCAACTACGCCGCGCCGTTGCTCATGCTCGATTTCAAGAAGTCGTTCGGTGTTTCCGACGGCATGGCGGCGTACACCTTCACCGCTTCCACACTGCCGATCCCGCTGCTTGTCCTTCTTGCGGGGGCACTCGCGGATGTCGTGGATCGGCGAAAACTCCTCATCGTCACCCACCTCTGGATGATGGGAGCGGCGGGCGCGCTCGGGCTCCTGACGATCTTCCATCTGATGACGCCCTGGCTCATGCTGGCATTTTTGTTTATCATCGGAGCCGGTTATGCGATGGCCAACCCCGCGTTTCTGGCGGTGCTGCCGGAGCTGGTCGAACCCACCGAGCTGCGATCGGCGATGGCTTTGAACAGTGTGAACATGAACATCGCCCGCGTGCTCGGGCCGGCCATCGGGGGATTGATCGTCTTCCTCGTCGGCAAAAGTTGGGCGGGCAAAGGCGCTGCTTTTCTAGCGACGGCAATCTCGGTGCTGGGGGTGGTCTGGGTGTTAGCGCGATGGAAACCCGTCGAGCGAAAAAAACCGGCTCATCCGGAATCGATCTGGAGCGCGGTGCGTGCCGGGGTTCGCTACACGCGGTTCTCGCCGAGGATGCAGGTCATTCTGGCTCGCATGTTTCTTTTTCTTTTTTTCGCCGGCATCCTTCCGGTGTTTTCCGCGATCATCTGTAAACGCGTCCTCTTAAAAGGGGACGGCGGCGCGGCGCTGTTGATGGCATCGCTGGGCGTGGGGGCCATCGTCGGCGTCTATCTGATGCAGAGGTTACAACGGCGATTCGGCGCGGAGGAAACCGTCGCCGTCTGCACGATCGTTTACGGCTTGGCGCAACTCGGCGTCGCACTGACACCATCCATTTATTTAGGATGCCTCGCCATGTTCATCGCGGGATTTAGCTGGGTCATCGTCCCGACGAATTTCAACATCGCCACGCAACTGGCGGTGCCCGCGTGGATCAAGGGTCGGGCGATGGGAATGTATGTGCTTGTGCTGTGGGGCTCGATGTCCGCCGGGTCTGCCGTCTTCGGCAAACTGGCGAATATGTATGGGCCCCGCGCGGCTTTGGCGTATGCGGCGATGGGAGTGCTGGGCGGGTCGGTTGCGATTTTCTGGTTGCGATTGGTTCCTAAAAAGGTCCAGGATGTTAGCCCTGCCAAGCGAGAGTTGGCGACGGAGATGGCTCAACCGGTCAGCAGTGGCAGTGAACCGGTGTGGGTATCTGTGGATTACCGGATCGAACCGAATCGGCACGAGCATTTTAGAAGTCTGATGCGCGAAGCCCGGCAGCAGCGATTGCGAAACGGTGCCGACACCTGGGAACTTCGCCATGAAAAAAAAGAGGGGGTGTTCACCGAACACTATTCGTTCCCCTCCTGGTCGGCACGGCTGAGGCATCACGAGCGAACGACCAAAGCCGATGCCGTGTTACACGATGAGATGACCGCCCTGCATGCCGATGAATCCGGGCCGACTCTTCGCCATTCCAAAACCTCGCCGTTTGAATCGACGCAGGCCTGCTGCCCGTGGTTGGATTCGGTCGCGTCCGGGGTGAGCCGGGGATTGATCCAATATTTCGAGCGGATGGATCGCGCGAAAGAGCGGGATTCATTCCGATTCCAACCCCGTCCGATCGTGAAAATTTTACCGCTTCGAAAGAAGTGAACGGCAGCGGGGGTTCATTTAAAAAAACGGATGCACCACGAAAGCACGAAAACACGAATGAATGCAAAGAGTTGGGCGTTTTAAAGATAGGTGGCATGGGCGTCTCGCCCGCGCTTTCGTGGTGAACAATACGAATGAACGTCAGACTCCCCGCCCCTGTTCAGTAGAAGGTTCCTCCGTTAATTTACGAGCGACATGAATCACGCAGCTTTTCAGCAGTGCATCAATCCGGCTTGCCGTGCCACCTATGGCATTGACGAGGTTCGCGTTTCCTGCGCCAAGTGCGACAGCCTTCTCGATATTCTCTATGACTGGACCAAGCTCCCCGTTCCGAAAAATCTGAGTTACTTCGAGCATCGCTGGAGCACCAAAGGCACCGGCGTAACGGGGCGATTGGATTTTTCCGGCGTCTGGCGCTTCCGAGAGATGCTGCCGTTTTACAATTCGGAAGATGACATCGTCACGATCGGTGAAGGCCGCACGGTGTTGCAGCAGGCCGATCTGCTTGGCCGGCAACTGGGGATGAAACCGGGGAATCTGTTGCTGCAATATGAGGGGCTCAATCCCAGCGGCAGCTTTAAAGACAACGGCATGACCGCCGCGTTCACGCATGCCAAAATGGTCGGGGCGAAAAAAGTCGCCTGCGCCTCGACCGGCAACACCTCCGCCAGCCTCGCCGTCTTCGCGGCGTTTGCGGAAATGAAGGGCGTCGTCTTCATCGGCACCGGCAAAATCTCGTTTGGCAAACTCTCGCAGGCGCTGGATTACGGCGCGTTGACCATTCAGATCAAGGGCGATTTCGACGCCTGCCTGCGGCGAATTCGCCATATCGCGGTCGACATGCCGGAACTGGGCATCTACCTGATGAACAGCGTCAATCCGTTCCGCCTCGAAGGCCAGAAAAGCATCATGTTCCGCATCCTGGAAGCGCGGGATTGGCAAAGCCCGGACTGGATCGTCGTTCCCGGCGGCAATCTCGGCAATTGCTCCGCGTTCGGCAAAGCCTTCGCGGAACTGAAGGAACTGGGCCTCATCAAAAAGATTCCCCGCCTGGCGGTCATCAACGCCAGCGGGGCGAACACGCTCAACACGCTCTACAACCAATACAACCTGCGATGGAATGACGGGAACTTCGACCCGACGACGATCCAGCGACTCTACGCTGGGATGGATGAGGCAAACTATCACCCAAACACGGTGGCGAGCGCGATCGAGATCAGCCGACCGGTCAATCTGCCCAAGGCACTGCGGGCGCTGCACGTCATGGACGGCGTGGTGCGCGAGGTGACGGATGATGAAATTCTCGAACACCGCGCCATGGTCGCCCGCTGGGGTTTCGGCTGCGAGCCTGCCAGCGGCGCGAGCGTTGCCGGCATGCACAAGCTGATGGAGGAGGGCGTCATTGGCCGCGATGAAACGGTGGTCTGCATTCTGACGGGTCACGAGTTGAAGGATCCGAATGTCACGGTGAAATATCACACCGGCGTGGATATGAAAACCGTGCAGGACATGGCTCCCCGCGAGGAACCGCACGGCAAGCTGTCGAATAAACCGGTCGCGGTGGAAGATGATCTGGAAGCGATTCTGAAAGCGATCGGGGCGTGATCGTTCTTCGATGAGCGCCTCCGTTGCGGCACGGGCTTCCAGCCCGTGTTAACGGTTCAATGTTTAATGAGAATCGGAATTCAACGCCCCTTCGATTTTTGGAGTCGTCAACACGGGCTGGAAGCCCATGCCACAACGGAGATTAAGATGACCTCGATCGCCATCACAGGTGCCGCCGGCCGCATGGGAATGAGACTGGTCGCTCTCGCTCAACAGTCGGGTGACTTCAAAATTCTCGGGGCGATCGAGCGACCGGAATCGTCGCAGATGGCGCGCGATGCCGGCGAGGTCGCTGGGGTCGGGCCGATCGGGGTGCCCATCACGTTTGACCTGCGCCCGACCCCGCAGGTGTTGATCGATTTCACCGGCCCGGCGGGAATGCGGCACTGGTTGAAGACCTGCCGCGACCGCAAGATCGCCATGCTCATCGGCACGACCGGCTTGCACGCCGCCGACCACGATGCCATCACCCAGGCCGCCGAGGATATCGCGGTGCTGCAGGCCCCCAACATGAGCCTCGGCGTCAACGTGCTTTTCAAAGTCGCCGGTGAAGTCGCCAAATTGCTGGGCGATGACTACGACAAGGAAATCGTCGAGATGCATCACCGCTACAAAAAAGACTCCCCCAGCGGCACCGCGATGGGATTGGCCGAGGCGATATTGAAGGCGATGGGGAAGACGAAGGAGTCATTGATCTACGATCGCCACGGGGACGATGTAGTGCGAAAGCCCGGCGACATCGGCATGCACTCCTGCCGTGCGGGGGATGAAGTCGGTAAGCATACGGTGTACTTCGGCGCGCTCGGAGAACGATTGGAATTCACCCACACCGCGACGAACCGCGATACTTTTGTTCACGGGGCGCTGCGTGCGGCCCAATGGCTGGCCGGGCAGAAACCGGGACGGTACGCGATTGCGGACATGCTGGGGTTGTAGCCGTATCTGACTCAAAGTAATTTGGGAACCACCTACTATTTGCCCGGTTTTTCGGGCGTTTCACCGAATGTACCATTTCCACCTTGAAATTTATTGTTCTGGTCCGGGGTAGCGGATGGTCTAGGCGTCGACGACGAATCGCCGGGCTTTTCAGGCGTTTGACCAAAAGCACCGTTGCCACCTTGAAATTTGTTGTTCTCATCAGATGATGCGGCTTTTTTAGCGGCGGGGGCGGCATGAGCGCCCACCGCTTCAGGCGTCTCTCCGAAAGCACCCGTCCCGCCTTGAAAACCATCATGGTTCGACGTAGTGGATCGGTCGGAATTTGAAGAGCATCCGAAGAAAGTGATCCCACCTGCTGCCAACGATGCGATCAGAAAAGTCGATTTGAATGTGATCATGGCCAAACTCCGTAAATAAAAACGTACTGTGAAACAGAGAAAGCAAATAGCGAACCGGAGCGGTTAAAATAATCTTCAGGCAGTCTGCTTTGGATGTTTTGACTGGGGTTTAATTTCTGGCACGGAGAACGTGTCCAAATGTCATCCTCCGAACGCTCGCCCATCGCGTTGTGTTCCCGTGCAGGTCGATTCCATTCCTATGCGGCATTGCGATCCAACCGTCAGCCCGCTACATTACCGCCCCATTCAACGAGCAACAGACGAGAGGATTGACGGCTTATGAACACGGCCCTGACGATTTCCGGTTCGGATTCCTGCGGGGGCGCGGGCATTCAGGCCGACCTGAAAACCTTTAGCGTGCTCGGGGTGTATGGCATGAGCGCCATCACCTCCATCACCGCCCAAAACACCCTCGGCGTTCACGAGCGATTCGATCTGGAACCGGAACTGATCCGCAAGCAGATCGATCACTCTGCCGGCGATATCGACGTGACGGCGTGCAAGACCGGCATGTTGGTGAATCTGCCCATCGTCGAGATGGTGGAAGAGGCGATCAAGCGAAACAAGCTGCTGAAGTATGTATGCGATGCAGTGATTCTGACCCGTTCCGGCGCGAAGCTGCTGACGGACGATGGGTTGGCCGCGATGGCGAAGAAATTGCTGCCGTTGGCGACGGTGGTGACGGCGGGCACTTCCGAGGCGGCGGCACTTACGGGATTTGACAAGGATCGGCTCGACAACATCGCCAGCGCCAAAGACGCCGCCCGACGGTTGATTGAGATGGGGGCGAGGGCGGCGATCATCAAGGCGGTGTTGACGGGGGATATGACCGTCGATCTGTTTTTCGACGGCAAGGAGTTTCTGGAATTTGCCGGGAAGACTCAGCCGAAGGAAAAGTCGCATGGCAGCGGCGATGTGTTCAGCGCGGCCATCACCGCCGGTTTGGCGAACGGGAAGACGCTCGTCGAGTCGATCGATCTGGCGAAGAGCGTGGTGACGATGGCCATCCAATACAGCGGTGGACAGGGGCGCGGCACCGCGCCGGTGAATGTGCTGGCGTTTGCGCCGAAGAAGAAATAGCTGTGATTCGCCTTAGGCCCCAGTCGTGGCACGGGCTTCCAGCCCGTGTTAGCGGTCTTCAGAACTAAAAAATCTGACATTTGAAATTCTCTTTTGGAATGCGCCGAAAACACGGGCTGGAAGCCCGTGCCACGCGAATGGTTTTAAATGCAGCTTGCTATATCGGCTTTTCATCCAGATCAAGGACTCGATCATGACACTCGGCTCTCACACTATCGAACGCCTCGAAAACCGCGTTCTGCTCTCTTCGGTCTATCTGCACGACCGGCAATTGACCGCCGTTGGGGATCCCGTGCAGGGCAACAACATCTCGGTGTCGTTCGACAAAGTGCAGAAGATCATCACGCTCAATTTGAATGGCGTGGCCTATGGTTACCGGTCCAGTCAAATCAGCCTGGTCAATCTGGTGGGCGGAGCCGGCAATGATTGGCTGCACGTCGATGAAACCATCTCGAAATTCACCCTTCGCACGCGCTTCATCCCCATGGAGGGCGACAATGCCGTGGTGGGCGGGTCGGAGTCGGATGCGTTTCTCTGCGGCGGGGGCGGAAACGATACGATCCTCACCGGTGCCGGCGATGACACGGTCATCGGCGGGGCGGGGAACGATACGATTGTCGCCGGTGATAATTTCAAACTGATCTATGCGGCCCGCGGGAATAATACGATCACCACCGGGCATGGCCGTGGGTATATTTTCGGGGGGCAGGGCGGCAACAACATCAACAGCGCCGGCGATCAATTTGAAATCTTCGGCGGCGCGGGCGATGACACGCTGACCGGCGGCGGGTTCGACACGCTCTGGGGCGGGGGCGGTCATGATGTGCTGACCGGCGGGCTCGAACGCAACTACCGGCAGTTTTCCGGATACGCGAAAATCAAGCACGTTCTGTACCCCGACATCCCCACGATCCGCACGGCGACGGGGTCGTTTAAGGTGTATGTTCCGAGGCTGTAACGCGAACTCCCGTAATCTTTCCGAGCCTCCCGGTTAGCCGCGACGCGCAGCGGAGCGATTATCCGTTTACAAAAGACACACTCCGCTGCGCGTCGCGGCTCACCGGCGTAAACGCCGGGCTATATGAAAGCGATCGTGAATTCGGAACCTACCGCCACCTTCAAGGCGTGCATTCCAGCGTGACCAGCGCGACATCATCCCTGATTTTACCTTTGGCAAACGTGGAGATGTTATCGAAAATCGTTTTCAAAAACGCCTCGCCATGAAGCGCCTGGGCGGCGGTCACCATCCGCGACAGGCCTTCAAACGCCAGCATTTCTCCCTGAGGGTCGACCGCTTCAATCGCTCCATCGGTATACAGCAGCAGGCGATCGCCGGGGTGGATTTCAAGGCGGGTCGACAGGCTGTACTCGGTGTCCGAATCGATCAGCAACGGCAACTCATTGGGCGTCGTCAGCAACTGCACCGATGAACCGCGAATTAGAATGGGATAGGGATGCCCGGCGGACGAAATCTCCACCGAGCCGTCCTCGGGCCGATACAGCGCGGCGACGGCGGTCATGAATCGGCCCGTCTGCACCGTGCGTACCAGATCGGCGTTGATGCCGGTCAGCAGGTCATACGGCCGTTCGATCGTGGTGGCCAATCGTTGAAAAGAGGTTTTGGTCATGGCGGAGGTCAGCGCCGCCGACAGACCATGGCCGCTCACATCCGCCAGCAGAAGCACCGCCGAGCCATCCTCGCGCAGCCGCACATCCAGAAAATCACCACCGATGTGATCGAAGGGATGATACGCATGACAGACGATCATCCCTCGCCCGGTTTGCTGCGACGGCGGAAGCAAAAATTGTTGAACGGCTTTCGCTTCCCGCAACTCGCGTTCGATCGCGCGCTGCTTGCCGGCCAGCCGATGCGAAATGCCGCGCAAGTCCTGCGAAATTTTCCGCAGCTTCACTTCCGTCATCAAAGCGTCCGCCAGCATTTGCAGCATCTGCACCTCGCGCTCGCTGATCTCGCGCGGCTTGCGGTCGATGATGCAGAGCGACCCCACCGCAAACCCGCCCTCCGATCGAAGCGGCGCGCCCGCATAAAACCGCATGCCGCCCTGCAGCACGGCCGGGCTGTCGGCAAATCGCGCATCGCGGCTCATGTCTTCCACCACCATCACCCGGTCATTTCCCACCACATGGTTGCACAGCGTCATCTCCCGCGGCATAACGCGCGTGTTCGCCAACTCCGCCGGAAGGCCCACCTGCGACATGTAAAATTGCGTGTCGCGATCGATCAAAGACATCGTCGCCACCGGCACATCGAACACCTCCGCCAACCGATGAACGATCGCATCGAAGGCGCGTTCCGGCGGCGCATAGAGCAACTCCAAATGGTCCAGCGCCGCCAAGCGCTGTTCTTCATTCTGCGGAATCGGAGCAGTTAAGATCGGGGCAGTCAACATGGCATGCACCTTGGGATTTTACAGCGAGAGACCGAAGTCGCCCGCGACTTCGCCCCATCAAATTAACCCCCCGGCTTCATTCCCGCAAAATACACTGTTTCCGAGCGACGCTGAAATTGAACAAAACTGAACGAAACTGAACTGAATTTAGCATTCTGCGCTCGCCGGATGGATTGCGTCCTGACCGTCCCCGCCCCCCATTCCCACATTTTCGGTTGAAAGTCCCATGTCCTGATTTCCGCTTTTTCTTATTGACCCATCAGATTTTTGCCGATACGTCGATGGAGTACCGCCCGGATTTCTTATGCATGTGCTAGTCATCGACGACGACGCCCGCCTTCGCCAAGTGTTGGCTCGACTGCTGCGCACCAGCGGCTTCGATCGTGTCGACGAGGCCGCCGATGGGGAAGAGGCGCTGGCGGCTCTCGATCGCATTCATCCCGATTTGATCCTGACTGATTGCCAGATGCCGCGAATGGATGGTATTGCTTTTGTTCGCCATCTTCGGGCGCGGGGGGATTTGACGCCGGTGATTATGCTCAGCGGACAAGGCGATCCGCACGCGGTCGTGGTCGCGGTGAAAGCGGGGGTGAACAATTATCTGCCAAAGCCGATCAGTCCTGAGATATTGTTCGAGAAAATCGGGCAGACGTTGGGGCGATTGAATTTTCCCTACCCTTTTAGCGGCTGTGCCGAAGGCACGCGTTATTCAAGCTAAAAAAACGCGTGCCTTCCGGCATAGCCGCTAGCAAATCGTTTTCGCTTTAAGGCCATCTGAAAAATCGCGAGGCGGTTTCGGTGGTGATGCGATCCACTTCTTCCAGACTTACCTTTTTTAAATCGGCGACGGCGGCGGCGATGTGCGCGACCAGCGCGGGTTCGTTCACCTTCTGCTTCCGCATCGGTTCCGGCGACAGGTACGGGGCATCCGTCTCGACCAGCAGCCGATCGATCGGTGTCACACGCACCGCCTCGCGCAATTCATCGGATTTCTTGTATGTGATCGGGCCGGTGAATCCCAGCAGAAAACCCGCATCCAGAATTCGGCGGGCTTCGGTCGCCGTGCCGGTGAAGCAATGGAAAACGCAGGGGACGGTCGGAAATTGTTTGAGCACTGCCAGGGCATCTTCCACCGCCTCACGGCAATGAATGATAACGGGGCGATTGAAGTCCGCCGCGATCTGCAACTGCATTTGGAAGAATTCAAATTGACGATCGCGCAGCTCTCGCCCGTAGTGATAATCCAGCCCGATTTCACCGATCGCCACCACGGCGGGGTTGGCCTGCAACCCGCGCAGTTGCGGCAGGGCGGCCAAGTCCTCTTCACCCACATAATTTGGATGAATTCCCACGCTACAGCGAAGCTGATCGCGACCCGCGCACACCGCGATGCAGTCGACGGCATCCCCGATGCTGGTGCTGACCGAAATCATTCGCCGCACGCCGGCTTTCAGGGCGCGGGAGAGCACTTCGTCCAACTGCGCGCCGAGACGGGGATCGGTGAGATGGCAATGGGTGTCGATCATTCGTTACGCTTGAAAAGCATGTTCCGTGTGACGAATGATCGGCGGTTGACCGGTCGGCCAGATGATGGCGATGACGTCAAAGCGCGCCGGGGGTTGCGGCACGCCATAACGGGTGAGGTAGTATTTTGCCGCCTTCAAAATCTGCTGCTGTTTGGTGACATTCACCTGCTCTTCGGGGGTTGGATCGTCATAGGCGCGGGTTTTGACCTCGACGAACACGAGCGTTTTTCCCTCCCGCGCGATGATGTCGATTTCCCCAAGCTCGCAGCGGAAGTTGCGGAGAATGATTTTGTAACCTTTGTTGCGAAGATGGCGGGCCGCCATGTTCTCACCGCGATCGCCCAGGGCGTCCTTCGGCGTTTCGCGTTTGAGCAGATTCTGAAACCATTCAAGCATGGGGAACAGAGTATCTTCGAAGGGGGGGAAGGTGCAAGAAACGCGGAGGTTTTCCGCGTCGAAAAATGACCTATTAAAAAAAGGACAGGCGCAGAACGCCCGTCCTTGTCGATCGCATTTATAGCCGTGGGCGGAAGCCCCGGTGCTGCCGCCCACGGCTATTGTTCAAGAGGATCGCCACATCAAGTTGCAAACCACTTTAAGTTGCCGCTGTCGCCAATTCCGGTGTTGCAGCCTCGACCTTCTCGGCGATTTCGGTCTTCTTCGTCGAGACCTTGCGCTTCTCGACGAGGCGGACGGCCTTGCCGACGCGATCGCGGAGGAAGAACAGTTTGGCCCGGCGATTCTGCCCGCCGCGCTTCACGACGACCTTGGCGATCAGTGGCGAATGCAGCGGGAAACCGCGCTCGACGCCTTCGTTATTCACGATGCGCCGCACGGTGAA
This sequence comes from Humisphaera sp., assembly GCA_025351525.1. Taxonomy (GTDB): domain Bacteria; phylum Planctomycetota; class Phycisphaerae; order Tepidisphaerales; family Tepidisphaeraceae; genus JANXVV01. The sequence goes on from JANXVV010000550.1 coordinate 24,166, forward strand.
GGTCTCGTTGATCCCGCAGCCCTTTTTCATGATGACCGTGCCGGAGAACACCTGGATGCGTTCCTTTTCGCCTTCGACGATCTTGGTGTGAATATCGACGGTGTCGCCGACTTCAAACGCGGGGGCGTCCTTCTTGAGGCTCGACTGTTCGACTAGTTGAATGAGGCTGTTTCGCATGGTTGTCTCCGATTGCGTCTAACTGTTTCTATCTCGATTTCGATCGTCGTCCGACATTGCACTCGAGCGGTTCTGCCAGAGATCCGGCCGTCGTTGCTGAGTGCGAAGTTTTCGTTGTTCCAATCGCCACGCGGCAATCGCCTTGTGGTTGCCGCTGAGCAGAATATCCGGCACGCTCAATCCGCGAAATTCACGCGGGCGGGTGTATTGCGGATGTTCGATCAACCCATCCGCGAAGGTTTCGTCGGCGGCACCATCGGCGGCACCCAAGGCACCGGGAAGCAGCCGCACGATTGAGTCGATGAGCACCATCGCGGGGATTTCACCACCGCTGAGGACATAATCACCGATGCTTACTTCAACCGGTTGAAGGCCGTCGATAATTCGCTCATCGAACCCTTCGTAATGACCGGCAATCATTAGCAGTCGCGGCTGCCTGGCCAATTCCTCGGCCATTTTCTGATCAAACTTTTGACCCTGCGGCGTAAGCAATAGCCGCTGCGCGGGGCGAGAGTCCTGTTTTTCAACCGCCTCGACCGCATCGAACAGGGTCTGGCAGATCATGACCATTCCGGGTCCACCGCCAAAAGGGCGATCATCCACGGACAGATGGGCATCGGTCGCAAAGCTGCGAATGTTGGTCAGGTGATACTCGACCAAACCCTTTTCCGCCGCCCGTTTGGGGATGCTGGTCCCTAAAATGGGGGCGAACATCTCCGGGAAGAGCGTCAGAATATCAATTCGCAAGGACATTAAACCTTGGCGGGTTCCTTCTTCGTGGCATCCACGACCACCTTGGGCTTGCCGGCCTTGGGCAGGCGCAGTTGCGTATGCTCCAGGCCGCCTCTTTTGAGCAGACTGGAAACGGTCTGCGACGGAATCGCGCCGACATCCAGCCAGTGCTTGCAGCGGTCGAGGCTGGCGACGAACTGCTTGGCCTTATCGACGGCGAGCGGATCGTAGAATCCGAGTTCTTCGATGGTTCGCCCATCGCGCGGGCTTCGCGAATCGATCGCGCTCAACCGATAAAACGGCCGGTTTTTTCGCCCCATCCTCTTCAAACGTAACTTGACAGCCATGCGGTCTCCGTGACTCTTCTAAACGTGGTTACCAGCCGAACATCCATCCGCCGCTTGCCGAATGCAAGCTTGAAAATAATGCGAATCGGAAAGTATACCGGACGGGTTGCAGTTTACAAGGGCATGTTTGCGAAGTCTTGAATCCATGGATATGTGACGCTTTCGGTTGTCGCTTTACCGTAGCATGGGCATCCTGCCCGTGCCACGATCATGCCGCAGAATGTGTCATACTCTGTCCACCCTCCGTTGATGGGTTGTCCGCTTAAACTTGCCAGTTTTGTGACGGACACTTAGGATGGCTTTCACGACGATAAATCAAGCCACGAGGAACCACTATGAAGCGAAGCTGGATTGTTCGAGCGAGTCTCTGCGGAGCGTTGGCGTGCCTGTCGGCATCGGTACTGCTGGCCAAGCCGGGTATCGTGAAAACGCGGGACGGGCGAACGTTTGAAGGGGACGTCACCGAAAAAACCGATGGCGTGGTCGTCACCCTGCGGGGCATCCCCACCACCATCGCCCGCGATAATATCGACTCGGTTCAATACACCGGGTCTATCGAAGATCAGTACAAGCAGAAATTGGCCGCCCTGCCCAAGACGGCGTCGGCGAAGGATCATCTCGAATTGGCGCGATGGCTGTTCGACGCCAAGGCGTACGATCTCGCCCGCAAGGAAGCCGACACCGCGCTGCAATTAGATCCGAACGACACGGAAGCCACCACGCTCTACACGACGATTCAGAGTCAGATGCGGATGGAGCACAATAAGCTGCCGGGCACCCCGACGACACCGGTCCCGGCTCGCAAACCGCCCATTGCCGCGACGACCGTTCCGGTCACCCCCGGCACCGCCGGTTCAGGCCATACTGCGGTGATGCACAAATACTTGTCGCCCGAGCAGATCAATCTTTTGAAGCAGGGTGAATGGCTTTCGGATGATGTCGGTGTGAAGGTCGCCCTCACGCCGGATGTAAAGAAGAAATATCTGAAGCGCGCCCAGGAAAATGCGTCGGCTTTCAATGCGATGTCTCCCCCGGAGCAGGCCAAAAGGATTCTGACGGATGGCACGGCAGAGGAGCGGAAGGAGATTAAAATCGTCAATGATCCCGCTCCGCTGGCGGAATTTAAGAAGTCGATCCAGCCGATGATCCTGACCGGATGCGCCGCCGCCGCCTGTCATGGCGGGGCGAGCGGTGGCAAATTATTTTTGTACGGGGTGCCGGACGGCGATGCGGCAACCTACACGAACTTCTACCTCCTTACGCGAGCCAACGCCCAGGTAGGCGGGGCGGAGCGAATGATGATCGACCGTTCCTATACCGATAAATCGCTGATCGCCATGTTCGGGCTGCCGGCGGAAATTTCGAAGACGGGTCACCCCGAGGTAGCCGGTGTGACATGGCGGTCCATCTTCCGAAGCAAAGAAGATCCGCAGTACAAGACACTGGTGAAGTGGATCGAAAGACTCAAGAAGCCGGACCCGAATTACGGATTCAGTTTTTCACTCGAAGATGCGGCGCCAAAAGCTGAAAAGGCGCCGGAACCGAAGGCGGATGTGAAGGCGGACCCCAAACCGCCGGTGAAACCGGCCAAGTGATCGGGGCGGGTTGTCGATGATTTCACTCACGTTTCTCGCGGCGATGCTCGCGCTGATGCTGACCGCGTTCATCCTCCATCTGGCTTCGCGGCGGGGAACCTCCGACCGATTACGGCATCTCGCGACCGCTTGCCATATGCAGTATGCGGAGCATGACCTGTTCCAGATCACCCCTCGCGTCATCGAGCGATTTCCAATCTTCGGCGCCTCGGACATTCGCGTGGCGGATGTTATTTATCGGCGTGATGGGGATCGATATCGCTACGTGTTCACCGTCGAATACACGCTGGGCGTGGTGCGGACCAAGGACCGCGTGAGCCGGGCCGCGACCTTTTGCGAGCCGGGCGATCATTCGTGCCCGGCGGATTGGTCGAGCCTCGTTTTTGCGCCGGTGGAACTCAATCTCGCGGATCAATACGCCCACCTTTGCCGATCCCCTTCCGGCCATCACCTTGACGATCGATGATTTTCCCCTAATTTATCGGACCTACCGAAAGACCCGACACCCTTGAAAGGATTCGCCCATGAAGCCAGCACGGATCGCCATCACGTTTTTTCTTTCCGCCTTCGCCATCGCGACGGGTCTGGGTTGCGTGAACAAAGTTCACGATGAAAACATCGCACTGCACGATCAGAATCGGGAACTTCAGACTCAACTCAGCGATCGCGACGATAAGCTGAAGTCAGCCCCCGATCCCACGCAATTGTCGGCCATGCAGCGCGACATCGCGGAGCGCGACGCGAAAATCCGCGAGTTGCAGACCAACCTCAATCGCCCGTCCGCCGGCGGCGCTTCCGATCCATCGCTCGGTGGAATCGAGGCGACCTACGATGCGAAAGCCGGGACGCTTACCGTCAACCTGCCGGGGGATGTGCTGTTCGACGCGGGCAAGGCGCAGCTTAAATCCACTGCGCTCGGCACGCTGGACAAGATCGCGAGCGCGATCAAAAAAGACTACGCCGGCAAGGTGATCAAAGTGGATGGCTACACCGATTCGGATCCGATTACCAAGACGCGCGATCAGTGGGACGACAACTGGGATCTGTCGTATGGCCGTGCCAAATCGGTGATGCAGTATCTGACGGCTCACGGGGTCGACTCGAAAGTCGTGTCGATCGTCGCCAACGGATCGAATAAACCCAAGGCCAGCAAACCGTCGAGTCGGCGTGTGGAGATTGTGGTGCTGACGAAGTGACCACTGACCAAGCCCATGCAAATCAGCATCTTGGATTACGACATGGCCAACCTTCGCTCGGTCCAGAAGGGCTTTGAGCACGTGGGGGCGGTTGCGCGGATTATTTCCACGGCTGATCAGATCGCACAGGCGGATCGACTGGTGCTGCCGGGCGTGGGGGCCTTTGCCGATGCGATGGCAACCTTGCGGGATCGCGGGTTGGTGGATCCGATCTTGAAGCACATCGAAAAGGGCAAGCCATTCCTGGGGATTTGCCTCGGTTTGCAGATGCTCTTTGACGTTGGGTTGGAAGATGGCGAGCATCGTGGGCTTGGCGTTTTCAAAGGGAAATGCGTGCGGTTTGACGTGGATCAGACGCTGGGGTTGAAGGTGCCGCACATGGGGTGGAATCAGATCAATTTGCGGGTACCCTCGCCTTTATTTCGCGATTTGCCGGAGGGGTCGAATTTGTATTTCGTCCACGGCTATCATGCCGTGCCGGAGGAGGAGTCGATCATCTCGTCGACCACGGATTACGGCGGGGAATTTGTGAGCAGCATTCGCCGGGAGAATGTGATGGCGGTGCAGTTTCACCCGGAGAAGAGCCAGGCGGTGGGGCTGCGAATCCTTGCGAATTTCGCGGAGATGTGAAGGTGGCATGGCCGTCTCGCCCGTGCCATTTTGGTGGGGGGAAAAACATGGGCGAAACGCCCATGCCACCTGTTTTTTCAGCGATCGGCAACATTAATGTCGCCGATTCCGCAATCGCGTTCTTCTATGCCCGGGATGAGCATTCGACTGATCGGTCGCAAAATTCCGTCCGGGTTTCTGCTTGCGAATCCATCCGAGGAATGATTGCAGTTCGGGAGCCTGTTGAAGCAGGGGAACCTTGTCGTAAAATTTGGCGAGTTGGGAATTGGAATAGGTTGCGTGCAACTGCTTATGGCATGGCCGACACAGGGGTGTCCGATGTTCCGCAAGCCCCCCTTTTTGCTTCGGTTTCAGGTGATGCAACGTGATCAAACGGCGGGGCACTTCACGACCGCAAAGTCGGCATAAGACGTAATCTGGCGATCGATCAGACACGTTTACTTACCGCGAATCCCGCGAACCAGATTAAACGTGACCAGGCCGACCGCTCCCAAAAACCCGAAAAGCATCATATAGATGCTGTTGTTGAAACCTCCGCCGACGGAACCGCCGCCGGTGTTCTGCAAGTCATTTTTTGCGGTGGCGAGCGAGTCTTTGCACATCGGGCAGGCGGAGGCGGCACTGACGATCAACAGGGTCATCGTCAGCACGAGCAGGACAGTGAGATAAGGGGCGAATCGTTTCATAAATTGTTTTCCTGACATCAGACGAAGTATAGGCCACCACATCACGATGCGTGCTTGCGCTACAAAAAAATACTTGGCCGCAAAGACGCAAAGAGCGCAAAGGGGACGCAAAGAACACAATTGGGTGCTTTGAATAAGGTGGCATGGGCGTCTCGCCCATGCATTTCTTCGGCCAAAAAGCATGGGCGAGACGCCCATGCCACCTTATTCAAAGCACCCAATTGTGATCTTTGCGTCCCCTTTGCGCTCTTTGCGTCCTTGCGGCCAAGTATTTTTTTGTAGCGCAAGCACGCATCGCGATGTGGTGGCCTATACTTCG
>JANXVV010000573.1 GCA_025351525.1 Humisphaera sp.
CGAAGTACGTGCAAATCGCGGTCATTTGCACGCGGTAGCGTGCCCAGCGTCGCGTGTGTGCGGTACGCCGCACATGACGACTCGGAGTACCGCGACCTGTGGCACCCCGCACCGTTGAAAACCGGGAAGTTATTTGCGACCGTTCCTAAATAATGGCGTGATTTTGAAAGCACGCGGATTTCGGAAGCGACCGGTACGTTTGGAAGTTTCAATTAAACCCCATCGAGCCTTACCGGCCAAACGTCCGATAAACACGATATGTCCTGGTCTTCCTGCTGTCACAGCGGTTTGGGTTCGATCAGCTCGACGTTCAGCGATCTAAGCCGTGCCGCCGCAAAGTCGGCTGCCGCCAGGATGCGCGAGGCGGGGCTATTGCCGGTCCGGGTGGATTGGGTTCGCCGGGCCACGGAGTGCGAACGGTGCCCTTTGCGGGTGATCCGGTGCGGGGTGTCCTACTGCGGCAAGCCATTTCTCAATCAGATTTCAAGGCAACCGGAGGTCGACGGCTGCGGTTGCCCGACGCGGGTGAAAGCCAAATCCCCCGACGAGCATTGCCCGCTCAATTCTCAAAACCGCGCGGCGGCACCTGCCGGCAACACCTGCGATTGCAAATGGTGCCGCCTAATCGTTGAAGGGCGTGCTGCAATCGACCGACAATAAGAATGTAGACGGCCTTGGGTTGCGAACCTTTGGCCTGGCCCGGTCGTTGGATCCTCGGAACCTCTCGGTTGAAAGTGACTCAGCATGCCACGTGACATCCCCGTCGGGAACGGCTCCCTGCTCGTAACCTATGACAACCAGTATCAAATTCGGGATATCTTCTACCCGCACGTCGGGCAGGAAAATCATGCCGGTGCGGGCCCCTGCCGCTTCGGAGTCTACACCGATGTGCCCGGGCAGCATCGCGGGCAATTGGCCTGGACCAACAACCCCGGCTGGCAGATTCGCCAGCGCTACCTGCGCGACACCCTCACCACCAGCGTCAGCCTCGATCACAACGATCTCAAACTCTCGCTCTACTGCAACGACGTCGTCGACTTCCATCGCCCGATCATGGTCCGAAAGATCAAGATCAAAAACATGATCCCAGGCGAGCGGAACGTCCGCGTTTTCCACCACCAGGACTTCAACATGTTCGGGACGAAAATCGGCGACACCGCCTATTACGACCCGGATCTGCGCTCGCTTGTCCACTACCGCGCCAAGCGATATCTGATGGTTTCGTTCTGGTCCGAAGGCATGCAGCGGATCGACGAATACGCCTGCGGCACCAGCGGTTTCCACGGGGCGGAAGGCACTTGGCGCGACGCGGAAGACGGTCATCTCCAGGGCAACGCCATCGCGCAGGGCGCGGTGGACAGCACCATCGCCCATCACATCAACGTGCCGGGTGAGGGCGAAAAAGCCGTCTACATGATCATCATCGCCGGGCATTCCCGCGAGGAATTGATCGAGCAGCATCAATGGCTGGTGAAGACCACCCCGCAGGGCGTCATCGACCGCACCACCAGTTACTGGCGGCTGTGGGTGGGCGGCACCAATATCAACTTCGGCAATCTCCCGCCGAAGGTGGTCGACCTGTTCAAGCGCAGTTTGCTGGTCTGCCGCACGCAGATCGATAACGGCGGCGCGATCGTCGCGGCTAACGACAGCGACATCATGCAGTTCGCCCGCGACACCTATTCCTACATGTGGCCGCGCGATGGCGCGCTGGTCGCCAACGCCTTGGACATGGCCGGTTTCTCCGACATCGCCCGGTGGTTCTACACCTTCTGCAAAAATGTGCTGACCGAAGACGGTTACTTCCTCCACAAGTACAACCCGGATGGTTCACCCGCTTCCAGTTGGCATCCGTGGGTGCTCAAGGGCAATCGCGCGTTGCCGATTCAGGAAGATGAAACGGCGCTTGTGGTGTGGGCGCTCTGGCGGCATTATTTCCGCTATCGCGACATCGAATATATTCGCCCGCTGTGGGTCGATCTGGTGCAGAAGGCCGCAGACTTCATGGTGCGATATCGCGACAAAGTCACCGGGCTTCCGATGCCGAGCTACGATCTGTGGGAGGAGCGATGGGGCATTCACGCCTTCACCGTTGCGACGGTGTATGGCGGGCTGAAAGCCGCACGCAATTTCGCGGTTTGCTTCGGCGATCGCGAGAAGGCCGAGGAATACAACACCGCCGCCGAGGAAGTGAAAGCCGGTGCCGCCAAGTACATGTTCAGCACGAAGCTCAATCGCTTCGTTCGTCGACTAGTGCCGCGCGACATCCCCAAGCCGCCCGATTCACCGGATTACGTCGAGCCGGTGCCGCTCCAGCGCGAGCCGCAAACCGAAGAGCTGTTTGAAGTGGATGAAGTGCTCGACAGCTCGATGTACGCGATCTTCAAATTCCATCTGTTTGAAGCCGAAGACCCCCGCGTCGCCTCGACGATGAAGGCGATCGAGGAAAAGCTGTGGGTGAAAACCCGCGTGGGCGGCGTGGCCCGCTACGAGAATGATTACTACCATCGCATCAGCAACGATATCGCCGCCGTCCCGGGCAACCCGTGGTTTATCTGCACGCTTTGGCTGGCGGATTATTACATCACGATCGCCAAGACCCCGGCGGAATTGAAACTGGCGTTGCCGATCTTCGAATGGACCGCCGGCCACGCGCTGGAGAGCGGCGTGCTGGCCGAGCAAGTGAACCCGTACACCAACGAACCGATCAGCGTCAGTCCGCTCACCTGGTCCCATGCCACGGTGGTCAGCACCGCCATCAAGTACCTCGAAAAACTCGAGTCTCTTCAGAAATGCGACACCTGCAATCATCCGATCTTCCGCCTTCGCCGTCGCGGTGCGGTGGAAGTCAAATCGCAGGGCACGTTCGATCGGTTGGATGCCGATTTCGAGGTGAATGATGGCCGCGAAATCGCCGCCGCCATCGGCAAGTTCATGACCGAAGACCCGAAGACCAAAGTGCCGCTGAAGGTGACCCTGGCGATCGATGTCCGCGATTGCATCGGCTGCGATGTCTGCGTCGCCCACTGCGACAAAGGCGTTCTGAAGATGGTCGATGGCAAAGCCCTGATCGATCTGCGAAAACTTAATCAGTGCGACATGGACGGCGAGTGCGTCGAGGTCTGCCCGACCGACGTGGTGACGCTGAACATCCAACCGCAGGAGGTTCCGGCGTTGGAAGGTCATGGCCGGATGGAATCCGAAAAACCGCGCGGGCAATTGACGATTAATGGTCCCATGACGAATTAAGAAAAACCTTGATCGCCCTACATAGCCCCCGGCACGCCGGGGGTTTTTTTATGCGCCGCATTCGCTTACCGTTGCAGCAGGCTTCCCCCGGCGTGCCGGGGGCTATGTAGGGCGATAGAGGTGCATTCATGTCTGAAGAAAGATCGAAGACACCACCGACCCCCGAGGCGGCTTTGGCGCTGGTCACGGAGTTTTTGCGCCTGGCCGCTGACGAAGGCGATGCCCCCGCCGCGCGGTTGCTGATGACCGCCGCCTCGACGCGCGTCCCCGCGTTTGATCCGCTGGGGCTGGCCGACAAAGAGTACGCCATCGGCGAGCCGTTCCCGGTCGAAGATGCGATCATCATCCCCGTCGGTTTCGGTGACTCGACCGGATTAAAAGCCAGCGCCCCGCTCGTCGTGATTTTAGAGAACGGCGTTCCCCGGATCGACGTGGAAGCCGGCGTGGAAATGATGATGGGCGGAAAGATTCACTACGTCAGCCCGGATGAGGTGGACGGGGAAGGGGAGATGGAAGTGGGCGGGGAAAATAGGGACGAACCAAGTTGATCATAAGTTTCGCGTGGTCGATCAGATATTTCCTGGAACATGAGCGATTCAGGTTAGCCGCGACGCGCAGCGGAGCGCGTTTTTGTTTTCGAAGAACGCGCGCCGCGGTTAACCTGAATCGCGCAGGAAATTTTTGAAACTTCGTCCGATACCCTGACTACTTCGCTTCGCGGTACCCCGCCGTCTTGGCG
>JANXVV010000595.1 GCA_025351525.1 Humisphaera sp.
TGCGCAGCCCCGGATTCTTGCGTTCTTGGGTCAAAAGATCCGGGATTGCGCAGTTCGCTGGCGCTCACCGCTCCATCCCGGCTTGGATTCCTGGATTCTTCAATTCCTGGATTCGCGGATTGACTTCCATCGAATAAGACTTGTCGACATTGTTTCAGGACGTTACGGTATTCCCACGAACACAGGAGTCGAGCGATGCCGATTGACAAATGGTCCGACAAAATCTCGGTGGTTCATCTGGCGGATGACCCGCAGTTCACCGAGGACGTTCAGGGCCTCGAAAGCGTCATTCGTCACAACGTCAGCATCGTCATGGATTTCGGCGGGGTTCGCTATATCAATTCCTCGAACCTCTCGCGGCTTCTCAAACTTCGCAAACAACTCAGCGATACCGACGCGCGCATGATCCTCTGCGGATTGAACAATCAAATCTGGGGCGTCTTTCTCATCACCGGACTCGATAAAATTTTCGAGTTCAGCGACAATGTCCCAACGGCGCTCGCAACGATGCAGATGGAACAGTAGAGGCATTATCATGAAGGCAGAGGTTTTGGTTTCATCGAAGAAGGCCCTGACGACGTTGATGCCCCGCATGTTCGCCACCCCGTTGCCGGCAACATTGCCCGCTCGATTGACGCCCGGTCCATGGGTGGAAGAATTGGTCGACGCTCCATTTCTTCCCCACCCGAACGAGGGAATGACGCGAACGGTTGCCGAGGGGAAAAGCGCCTCGATGATCACCGTGCGATTGGCCGAGGCGCGCGGGATGAAAGCGTTGCGATTCGAGCAGGCGACGGTTGCGGCGTACCGGGCCATTCGATCGAGTCTGGCAACGCTTCGTCACTGCCATCCGGTTCGATTCTGGAATTATATCCCGGCCATCCACGAGCCGATGGATGCCCGCCGCGATCGCTACATGGTTTTTAACGCCGGGCGATTTTCCGCATTCAGCGACTGGTTCGACGGCCCTGCCCCGTCCGCCGAGCACCTTCCCGCCGCGTCGGGAGTGGGGCATGATGGCGACGATCTGGTCATCCATTGTTTGGCGTTCGAGCAACCCGGTGAGGCGATCGAAAACCCGCGCCAGATTCCCGCGTTTCAATACTCCGCCCGGTATGGCCCGCGGCCGCCCTGCTTCGCCCGCGCCACGTTGGCACCCGATCCGAACGGTGATGGCTTATTGCTTCTTGCCGCCGGCACCGCCAGCATTCGGGGCGAGCAGTCCCTTCATCCGACCGATCTGCACGGCCAACTGGACGAGACGATCGCGAACCTCCGCGCGCTTCTGACGGCAGCCGAACGTTCCGCTGAACCAGACGATCTCAACGCGTTCACCGATCTGTGCGTCTATCATCTTCACGCGGAGGATGCACCGCTGCTTAAGGAAAAAATCCGCGCGATCTTCGGGACGAAGATGCGATTGGAGATGCATCGCGCGGATATTTGCCGTGCGGACTTGCGGGTTGAGATCGAAGGCGTCGCGCGACTGCATAGCAAGAGAAATCGATGACGGCAATTTTTACTTGAACTTCAACGTGGCACGGGCTTCCAGCCCGTGTTGGCGATGTAAGATTTAAAAAAGCTCAGATGAACAACCTCAACTTTCGCACTGACCGGCTCACACGGGCTGGAAGCCCGTGCCACGATGAGCTCGGGGGATCGCGCCAATGAATCTAGCGTATGACGTACTCATCATCGGCGGCGGCCCGGGCGGTGCCGTCAGCGCATTGCTTTTGGCCCGCGCGGGATTCCGCGTCTGCGTGTTCGAAAAATCGCGGCATCCCCGCTTTCATATCGGTGAATCCATCCTGCCGCGTAACCTGCCGCTCATTCAAGAGCTTGGCCTGGAACCGGAACTGCGCCGACTGCCGCATCTGCCGAAATACGGAGCGGAATTTGGCTTGGGAAGCGATCCCCAGACGATGAGCTTCAAGTTTTCAGATGGCCTGCTCCCCGGCTCGGCTACCTTCAACATCGAGCGCGCTCCGTTTGATGAAATGCTTCTGAACGCCGCCCGCGCCGCCGGTGCGGAAGTGCTTGAAGACACGGCCATTAAACGGATCGATCGCCTTGAAGAAGGCGCGGTGGAAATCGCCGCCGAGGGTCGCACTTTCACGGGCCGTGTTTTAATCGACGCCTCCGGTCATGGCACGGTCGTGGGTCGGCACGTCGGCAGCCGCCGTGCGTTCGACGATCCCCATCTGCAAAAAGTCGCCTATTTTCAGCACTTTGACCGCGTCGAGCGCCCCGCCGGCGATGCCACCGGTGACCCGACCATCATCATGTGCCGCGAAGGTTGGTTCTGGCTGATCGGCCTGAGCGAAACCAAAACCAGCGTCGGTTTTGTCACGCGGCCTTCCTTCGTCAGGGAACTGAACATCTCGGCGGATCGGCTCCTGCAGTGGGCGATCGCGCGATGCCCGGTCGTGCGCCATCGCATGAGGAATGCGGTTGGGCAGTCGACCAACCAGGTGCTTTCAGATTTCAGCTACACCTGCAAACCGTTCGCCGGGCCGGGATATTTTCTGGTGGGTGACGCGGGCTGCTTTCTCGATCCGATTTTCTCCACCGGTGTGACCCTGGCGATGATGGGCGCGCAACAGGCGGCGAAACACGTCACCGCCCTTCTGCAAAATCGCGAAACACCGAAGAACGCACGGCGGTCATACTGCCGTTTCGTCGAAGGTAGCACGGGCATTTTTTGGGGATTGATCCGCAACTATTACCGCCATTCGTTCCGCGAGCTTTTTATGAATGGTCGCGGGCCGTTGCAGGTACACAACGCCGTCATTTCCACCCTGGCCGGGAATGTGTTCCCCAAGCCGGTGTGGGCGCTTCGTTGGCGACTTTGGTTTTATCACCTGTGCGTGCGGGTGCAGCGATATATCCCGCTCGTGCCCCGCCGTGCGGAGTGTTCGTTGCTCAGGGAGTCACCGGTGGAAATTGCATTGGCGCACACGGCGGTGGCGGTTTGAGCAAAGAGCGCCGGACGATTTCCGCCTCCTCCCTGCCGGCTCGGTTGAAGCAGCACGCGGAGGATCGCCCCGAGGCCATCGCCTATCGGTTGCACTCTTCCGGCACACTGACTTACCGCCAACTTGCAGACCAGGTGGATGCGTTCGCACACTGGCTTTCGGATCGCGTTCCACGCGGTGCGACCATCATTCTTTCCTGTCCCAGTGACCTGAAATATCCGGTGGCGTTTCTAGGGCTTTTGGCTGCGGGATGTTCGGTCTTCCCGATTTTATTAGACGCCTCGGACATGGAACTATCGCGGGCCGCGACTGAATCCGGGGCGGTGGGAATCGTTGGGGATCATCGCACCGGATCCCATGGAACAAGTTCCATGAGCTTTTTAAATCGATTTGAATTTGCGAAACCGGGTTGCCCGACGATGCGGTTGTCGCTCCTGAGGAAGGGGCCCGAAACAAACTCTAACTCCGGTGTGGGTGCCACAGGTCGCGGTACTCCGAAACCTGTGTCTTTCGGCCACGAGGCAGACACAAGTCTCGGGGTACCGCTACCCGTGGCACCGAGGACCGTTGGAAGCGTGGAAGTCAATTGCGCCCCGTTGCGAAGCGAAATTTTTCCGCAGACCGGCGCCCTGCTACTCCAGAGTTCCGGCACCACCGGACTGCCCAAAATAGTGCGACGGAGCGGCGCATCGCTCGACGCCGTCGCCCAAGCCACCGCTGAAGCCATCGGTTTTACCGTCGAAGATCGCGTGCTGATGACCGTTCCTCTCACCCATTCCTACGGTCTGGAGCATGGCCTGCTCGCGCCGATTTGGGCCGGGAGTTCCATCCACCTCTGCCCAGGTTTGGACCTGCAAATTCTTCTGCCGGAACTGGCGAGCGGAATCACGATCTTTCCAGGTGTGCCGTCGACGTTTGAGATGCTCGCCAATCTGCCCGGCGAGGCTGCACCGATGCCGGGGTTGCGAGCCGCCTATTCCGCCGGCGCGCCGTTGCCGCGATCGGTCTTCGATCGCTTTCTCGCCCGATATGGCATTCGCATCACGCAGTTGTACGGGGCGACCGAAGTCGGATCCGTCACGTTCAATCCGCCGTCCGAGCCGTTCGATCCCGCGAGTGTCGGGCGCGCCATGCGGGGTGTCTCGATTCGCATTCTCGACGCGAAAAAATCGGGCCGTGCGATTGCCGCTGAGAAAGAGGGTGAGATTGCGATTCGAGCAGAATCCATGTTCGGCGGTTATCTCAACGCAAAATCCGAATTGATCGACGGTCACTTTCCCACGGGAGATCTCGGTCACATCGATGCGGGTGGCCGGCTGTTCGTGACGGGCCGACTTAAATTATTGATCGACGTCGGGGGCCTGAAGGTCAATCCGCTGGAGGTTGAAGCGGTCCTGCAACAACATCCGGAAGTGGCGGCGTGCGCCGTGATCGCCGCTCTGCAGACCGCCACCGTCAACCGACTGAAAGCGTTCATCGAACCGCGCGACCCGTCCAAGCCACCGGCCATCGAAGAACTTCGCCAACTCGCCCGCACCAATCTTTCCGCCTATAAAGTGCCGCGATTCTTCGGGTTTATCACTAAACTGCCGCGCTCCCCCACCGGTAAAATCCTGCGGCATCTGTTGGAGGTGAAGTGAACCGATCCCCATCAACCTCGAACCTCAGTTGTGGCACGGGCTTCCAGCCCGTGCTAGCCACTGGTTGCGAAAAAAACTTTGCTTACCAGGTTACTTTTTATGATGCACCGTTAACACGGGCTGGAAGCCCGTGCCACAAAATGCCCTCCTGCTGGTTTTCCCAATGCGTCTGTCTCTTATTCTTGTTGACTGGATGCCACACCGAGCGAATTCCCACCTATCCCCCGATGTCTTCCACACAGGCGATGGAGGTGCTGGCAAAGCGCTCGCGATCCATCCATTCAATTTCCGCACAAGCCCTGCTCACTCTCACGCGAGACGACGGCGACACAGTTCGACTGGATGCCGCTTTAGTCATGCAGCCTCCCGATCGCGTACGGTTGCGCGCGTGGAAATTTGGCCGCGCGGTGTTCGACATGACCCTCACCCCGGAAGGTCTTTGGCTGATCGCGCCGCAGGAAGGCGACCGTCGAAAGGAAATCCTGGCCGCCGGCGCAAATACCGGAACTCTGACCCGCGAATGGATGCGCTTGATGACGGGCGCATTTGACTTGCCGGGAATGACCGTCGAAGAAACCGCCGGGCAATTCCGCGTGAAACAAATTCGAGAGGATGGTTCCACGCTTCTTTGCGAGATCGATCGCAAAACACTCACCCCCCGCCGTTATGCACTGAAAGACCGCGATGGCATTTTACGATTTGAATTGAGACTCGACCGCTATATGGAGATCGTTCATATCGTATGGCCTCGCCGGATTGAAGCTAAAAGCAGCACCGGGAATATTCTGATCGAACTTCACGATGTTGAAATCAACGGATCGCTGACGCCCGCCGCGTTCCGCCCGCCGGCCCGCGCGGAAAAAATGTCGGGGACGCTGCCATGAAAGCGAGTCTTCTAAATTGGCCTCCGCGGCATCCGGGGCTTGCGGTTGCTTTCGCATTGATCGCCGCAGTTTTCGCCGCATGGAGCACCTCCCGATTGCGGCCGGACACTTCGCTGCAAAGTCTCTTTTCCCCGAATGATCCCGCGGCCAATGCGCTCAATCGCGTGCTGAATCATTTTCCCGCCGCTGAAGAAATGCTCATCCTCGCGACCGCGGGAGGTGAGAAACCCCAGCCCGATCAGCTTCTCGCCTTCGCCGGGCGATTGAAAGAGCAGATCGCCGATGACCCGCAAGCCGCGAAACTCGTAGGGGCAATTCACTATCGCGCCGATGCGGCCACTCGCAATTTTGTGACGAAGGTGATCATTCCCAATGGCATGTTCTATCTCAACGACGCTGAATTCAAAGCCGCCCAGGTTCGATTGACGAAGCCGGAGATGGTCGAGCAATTCCATCGCAATGAAGCCATGCTCGCCGCGCCCGGGCCGGCGGCGGGAGCACTCGCAAAAGCACTTTTGCAGGATCCGCTGCGACTTCACGAATTCATCGAGCGGCGGTTGATGGCGTCGCGGCCTTTCCCCACTTTTGAAAACAGCGATGCGTTTCTATCCGCCGATGGACGCAGCCTGCTCATCCGCATCTCCGGCGCGAAACCACCCGGCGACATTGAGTTTTGCAAACAGATCACCTCGAAAATTTCAATGCTCGCGGAACGCGCGAACACCGAAAAATTGCAACTGGAATTTTCGGGCGCATATCCCATTGCCGCCCAAAGCGAGCGGTCGATTCGCGGCGACTCGATCGCCAGCATCAACGGCTCCATCGCGTGCCTGGCCGGTCTGTTCATGATCACGTTTCGCCGATCGCTGCGTTTGATCGCCGTCACGTTCATTCCCGTGGGGCTCGGCGTGTTATACGGCTTTGGGGTTTACGCCCTTTTCAGCCGCAATGTCACGCCGTTGACGGGTGTGATCGGGGCGGTGCTGGCGGGCGTGGGGATCGATTATTCGGTGTTCTATCTCGTGCATTATCTGGAACGGCGGGCCACCGGCGCAAGCCCCGCTGACGCCGCCGAAGATACCATCCACACCATCGGCGGCGCGCTGATGGCGGCGTGGGTCACCAGCGTGGTCGGCTTCCTCGCGATTGTATTCGCCTCGGTTCGCGCGCTGCGGGATTTTTCAATCGTCGGCTCGCTGGGGCTGGCCGGCGCGTTGCTTGGAGCTGTTTTCATCCTACCTGCATTGCTCGTTTTGATGGATCGGTGGAGGTTGAAAATGCTCGACGTGGCATGGGCTTCCAGCCCATGTTGGCGGGCCTGTGTGCAGATAAACCTGTTTTCGCGATGTTTTTTAAAGCTTACGCCGCCAACACGGGCTGGAAGCCCGTGCCACGATGAAGTTGCAGGCAGAAGCCGCCTGTCCCCTTTTCGGGTTTCAATCCAGCCGTTGCTTGGCTGGATCGACCGACACGCTGTTTTTTGCATTCGTGCTTCGGTTGTGATTCTTCTGGCGATCATCCTCCGCCTTGCCATCGCCGGCCCCTGGCTGGGAATGGATTCCGATCCGACCGTATTGCACCCCCGACCCAATCCACCGCTCGATGCGCAAATCCATATCGCGCAGCGCATGGGCAGTGCGCCCGATTCGCTGATCGTGCATCTTCAAGGCGACTCGCCGGAAAAACTGCTGACGCTCGCCCATCGCGTGGATGATCGCTTGTCCAGCCCTACTGCAAAAGATGCCGGCGTCGGCACCACGTTAGGCTTGGCTTCGCTACTTCCCGATCCCGCGATCGTTTCCGCGGGGCTCAAACGGGTCGGACCGGCGCTGGCCGATCGAGTCCTCACGGATTTCGACGCGGTCGTCGCGGACAGTTCATTCAACCCGAATGCGTATGAACCGTACCGTCATTTTCTTCGGCTTCTGCTTACGCCCCTCGCCGCGCCGGGCATTGCCGCGCTGATGCCGTACACCCAGTTGGCCGAGACATTTCTGCCGCGCCAAACCGTTGAAGGTGTCGCTCCCACCGAAGCCATCACCCTCGTTTTCCTACGGCAGGCGCTCGACCAACGCACCGCCCGCGAAACCAGCATCACCACTTTGCGATCCCTGCTGCGCGACCTTCCCGGCGCAACCCTCACCGGCATGGCGGTGCTCAGCCTCGACACGGAAACGACGCTCCATCGCGATCTGCCCCGACTGATTCTGGCGGCGGTCGCCATTGTCGCCGGCTATCTGCTGCTGCACTTTCGATCCATCACGGATGCTCTGCTCGCGGTGTTGCCGACACTTTGCAGCCTGGCCTTTCTGCTGGCCATCGCAAAAGTTGCCGGCGCGAAAATGAATTTGGCGAACATCATTTCCATTCCACTCCTGATCGGGATCGACGTCGATTACGGCATTTTCCTCGTAAGCGTTGCGCGGCGGACCCGCACCCGTGCCGAACTGCTCGATCGCGCCGCCGCCAGCAGTCTGGCCGTCCTGGTGTGTGCGGCGGCGACGTTCCTCGGGTTCGGTTCACTCGCCTTCACCTCCGTGCCGGCCATCCGATCGCTCGGCTGGGCCGTCGGCATCGGAGTGACCTCCTGCGCAGCCGCATCCCTGTTTTTTCTGCTGCCGTTGTTGCTTTGGATGAAGGATCGGGCAGGGCCGAAAATCCCTCGCGCAATCCGATCAATGGTGGGCACGGTCAGCCTTTTGGCGATGGCGATGAAGGGAGTTTACTGAATTGAAATCCGCCCTGGTTCATGCGATCGAGTTTCACGGCGCCGTCATCGCCGGATTGTCGGCTCTCTCATATGCCTCCATCTCCCCGACGAACAACTTGTGGGGTCCGCTGCATTGCCGGGGGAAAAGTGACGGCCCGCCGCGATATGCACTTACATTCGATGACGGGCCCACGCGCGATTCCACGTCGGCCATCCTCGATATTCTCGGTGAACTGCGCGTTCGCGCGGCTTTTTTCGTGATCGGTGCCAACGCGCGCCGATGTCCCGATTTGCTGGTCCGCATGCACGCGGAGGGCCACATCGTCGCCAATCACACGCTGGATCACGCACATCTCTCGATGTTTCGCGGAAGCTGCTATTGGGAACGCCAGCTTCGCGAGACGGATCAGATCATCGGGCAAACCATCGGTGTGCGGCCGGGGATGTTCAGGCCACCGATGGGTGTGAAAACCGGTTTCATCATGGGGGCCGCCAGACGGCGCGGGCAGGCGGTGGTCACCTGGTCTCGCCGGGCGATGGATGGAATTGCGACGACGACGGACCACATTCTGAATCGACTGGTGCCGCACACGGTGGCGGGAGACGTGCTGCTTTTGCACGATGGCGTCGAACCGCAAAGCCATCGCGATCCGTCGCACACGGTGGCGGCGATCAAGCCGCTGATTTTGCGGCTGCGCGATCGAGGGTTGGAGCCTGCACCGCTGGATGATTTTCTGAACTTGTCGGCGTACGCAAAGGCAACCACCGAAGCATCAGCGTCGTCGTAAAATAAGTTGCAAAGCCGAACACGACACCCAGCACGATCCCACCGAGCGTCCATTCCAGAAGAACCGATCGAAGCAACTCGCGATACCCGACCAGGGTGGGATTAAAATGCCGGAGCGGCGGGAGTTTGCCGTGCATCATCCCATGGCCCAGTGCGATGGCGCCGGCGATCAGCAGGGGGCCGATCGGTGGGGTTGAAAACTGTGAACCGGCAACGGTCGCCAGTGGATTGAGCCTAAATCGGCGGGCGGCGAACAGGCTGAGGAGCGCCTGCACGCCGTACAACGGCAGGTTGGCGATGAAGACCCCGACGGCCAGTCCCAGGGCCAGTCGCGATCGTTCGGCGGGATCGTTTCGCACCGCATCCCAGGCGCGCATGGGACTCACCCAATGAACGAATCGATGCCAAAGCGTCCCGGTATTTGCGGTGCCGGGATGCGGTGTCGGCCACGGGAGGGCGGAGCGAAACAGCAGTCGGATATGCATCTGCGCCGCCGCGAGAGAATCCCTCCAGGGTTGGAAATGGCTGACCCGGCCTTCCGGTACATCGTATCGACAGCTCACTTCAACCTGCTCAATCGGAACGCCGGCCCAGGCCGCGCGGGTGAGGATTTCCGTCTCATATCCGTAACGGCCGGCGGAGCAGCGCAGTGTGCGCATCACCTCAAGCGGATAGACGCGAAAACCGCATTGACTGTCCGAGACCTGCAAACCGCTTTCCATGAACACCGACAGGTTCGCCCAGAATCGACCATAGCGGCTAGCCTTCGGATAGTCCGGTGCATCGATATCGCGAGAGCCGATCACGAATGCCGACGGTGCTTGCCGGGCCGCGCGCAATAGTTCGGGAATCTCGGCGGGATCCAACTGTCCATCCGTGTCGATGGTGATCGCATGGGTGAAGCCCCTTTCCACCGCACACGCAAACCCGCTGCACAGCGCCGCCGCCTTACCGCGATTGTGCGGATGAACCTTCACCTGATGATTCGCGGAGCCCGTCCAAATTTTTAAAAGGGCAGCGGTGCCATCCGTGGAACCGTCGTCCACCACAATGATCTGCAACCCCACGTCATCCACGCGGCGAAGCACCTCCACTAAAGTTCGCGCGTTATTGAAAGTGGGTGCAATGACGACGGGATGAAAGCGATTCGCCTCGGGCATTTAGAGCTGCGCACCATTCAATTCCAACCGGAGCATCAACAGCGCCGCTGACAACTGGGCGTCCACACTCAGAGGATCTTTCCGTGCCTTTAGCAACGGGGGTAGGGGCTTGCCATTTTCGGCATCGGCCTTGGTGTCCACCGCGCCGGGCTTCAACCCGTTTATCTCTTCATTGATCGCGTGCAGCACGTCGAGATCCTGGCGGGCATCAATGGCCGTCCGCATCTGCTCGGGGGTCATCTCCACCGTCACATCCGGATCGACGCCCCATGTCGTCGAATTTTCCTCGCGATGGATGCACTTGCCCAACGGCAAGTAGTAATGGCTGGTCGTGAGTTTCAGATAAGCCTTGCGATCCGTCAGCGGGAAGAGCATCTGCACGCTCCCCTTGCCGAACGTGCGCTCGCCGACGATCAGGGCTCGTTTGTCATCCTTCAGGCAACCGCTGACGATCTCACTGGCACTGGCGGAATATTGATTTGTCAGCACGACCAGCGGTAAATCGGTGGCACCCTGCCCATTGGCGCGGGCAACTGTCGGTGGATTGCGCGTATCGCGATCGGCATGGGTGCTGACGATCACGCCCTTGTTGACGAATTTTTCGCAGACGTCGATGGCCGCCGTCAGAAGGCCGCCAGGGTTGTAGCGCAGATCAAGGATCAGCGCACGGCCTCCCTGGGCCTTGATCTCATCCACCGCTTTATTCAATTCCTCGCCGGTGGTTTTGGTGAAGTTCGTCAGACGGATGTACGCGATCTTCTGCTCGGGATCGATGATGTATTCCCAGCCGCCGCCCGGTCGATGGCTCCAACCTTTGATGCTGGCGACTTTGATCGTCTCGCGCTTCAAGACCATATCCTTGCTCGTGTGATCCTGTCTGCGAATGGTGAGCGTGACCATCGTGCCGGGCTGACCGGTGATATTTTTCACCGCCTGATTGATGCTGATGCCCTTGGCATTTTTGCCGTTGATGGCGGCGATCACGTCGCCGGCTTTCACACCCGCCTTATAAGCCGGGCTGTCTTCCAGCGGGCTGACGACTTTCAAGCTACCGTCTTCGTCGCTTTGAATCTGAATGCCCACGCCGCTGAATTCGCCCTGCGTGGCTTTGTTAAATTCATCCACTTCGTTCGGCCAGATCATGTTGCTGAACGGGTCGAGTTCCGCGAACGCCCCATCGGCGAATTCGCTGACCAGCACTTCTTCCGGCAGGTTGATCGTGTCGCTATTCGCAGCCAAAATCTGCGACAGCGTGCGGCGGATGTCAGCTTGCTCGTCCGTGCCGACCGACTCATTGGCGCGGGTCACAAATTCATCGATCTTGTCGATGAACGCTTTCTTCTTTCCCGCATCGCTCAAATTCACAAACGCTTTTTCCAAGCCCGCCGTCGTGGCGACCGCACGCAATCCGTTTAATCCACCGGCCAGCATATTGCGCAGCGGAACCTCTCGATAATAATCGGAACGGGCGTCACCGAGGGCATCGCGCAGCATCCGCATCTGCACGCCGCGAAGGGACTCATGCCAGTCGATCTTGAAATTGTCGTTGGCATCCTCTTTGGCAGTCGGTTTTGTGGCGGCCACTTTTGTGGTCGGCTTCGTGGCCGGCAGCAGCACGCTGTCGACCTCTTCGCGATCCTTCATTTCCGCTTCCTGCAAACCCTTAAGTGAATCCGGCGTGTACAGCGCCACCAGACGAATTCGCCGGGTCGCCAGTTTCAACTTGTCTTTCCATTCCGGGCTGGCCGGCTCGAGCGAACCGAGGGCCGAATAAATCCGCAGGCACTTCAGCCATTGCTCCTTGGCTTCGTATTCCTTCGCCAGTTCGATCGATTTATTGACGATCTCATCGACCCATTCCAGATGACGGAACGAGGCCTTGTCATCCGCCAGCAAATACGCCGCGCGGGCGTAGTCGATGACATAGGCATTTTTATGAGCCTTAAGAAGTTTCTGGACTTCGTCGATTGCTTTTTCGTATTGTTTATGCCGTTCAGAAACGAAACCTTCGCGCTGGCTCTCGAACTGGTTGCTCCAGTTGGCCCAGCGTGCGATGGCCGGATCATTGCCAATCGTCGCCGCCTTCACAAGCAGTTCACGGGTCTTGCCGAATTTCCCGGCGCGGAGAGCCTTCATCGCCTCCATTTTCAATTCATCCACCGAAGCCACCTGCGGCTCAGCATGGGCCTGAGACATCGCCCACGGCAAGAGGCCCGTGCCGACCCCCGCCCCACCGGCAGCCACGGCCAGTGCCAGCACCCATCGATTCAGACGCTTCTTCATTGGAATCCTTTCAGCGGACTGGGAATCGTGTCGAAACTCCCGGACAAACAGTGTAGGACGCGAGAAAGCATTAGACAGCTATCATACCCTAAAAGATGGTCTATGTTATCGAAGCGTGTCGAACGCGCCCAACTTCAGACGTTTTTTATTGCTGAAAGTTCATTGGGCGAGTGACACGCGCCGCAGTGCTGAAATTTTCGGCGGCATTTCGTAGCATGGGCATCCTGCCGATGTTCGCGGTACTCCGCGATGTCGATCGGTACTCCGGTCGACTCAAGCAAAAGCGAAGTGCTCTCCTACCGCTCGAACAAGAAAGATCGCTGCGCTCCGGCTGAGTTGACCGGAGTACCGGTCAACGCCGTAGAGTACCACGGCCATGGGCAGGATGCCCATGCTACTATTATGCCATTGCTCTTGGAGATCGCCATCTGTCTGTTGTACCATGCGGCAGAATCATTTTCGTCGCACCCGCCGATGGAAAACCAGTGGCATGGGCGTCTCGCCCATGTTTTTTTGATTCGAAGAAACATGGGCGAGACGCCCATGCCACCTGATTCAAAAGACTGAATCCCTGAAAAATCCCTTCCCGAGGATCCATGCCCACGATCGTTTCACAACTAGATCAAGCCTTCCGAATCGCCATCACCGCCGCATTTGGCTTCACGGTCGATCCGATGGTGGGTCCGGTCCAAAACGAAAAGTTCGGCGACTATCAGGCCAACGCCGCCATGGGGTTGGCGAAACTTGTGACCGAAAAAACCGGACAGAAGATCAATCCCCGCGCCGTGGCTGAGGCGATCATCGCCAAGCTCGACCTTCGCGCGATGGCCACCGAAATCAGCATCGCCGGGCCGGGATTTATCAATGTCAAGCTCTCACCCGCATGGCTAGGTGAACGGGTGCGCAGGGTTGCCGCCGACCCGCGCCTTGGGATTGAGAAGAAGCAACACCCGCAAACGGTCATCGTCGATTATTCCGGTCCGAACGTCGCCAAGCAGATGCACGTCGGGCATCTCCGCAGCACCATCATCGGCGATGCGATCAGCCGGGTGTTGCAATTCGAGGGGGATGATGTGATTCGGCAGAATCATATCGGGGATTGGGGGACGCAGTTTGGGAAGGTCGTGCTGGCGATGTGGTACGGGGCGATGGCAAACCATCTCGGCAAAACTGCGGCCATCGAAATGCTGATCGAGCATTGGGCGGCGGCGGGCGAAGCGAAGGATGAAACCGCCAAGGCGCGGGTGGTTGCCGGCGTGGCGATGCTACATCGTGAATTTGTCGCCGCCGATCCCACCGGTACGCAGGTGTTCGAACCGTATCTTGAAAAATTGTCGCTCGATCTGATGACGCTCGAACGGCTGTATCA
>JANXVV010000017.1 GCA_025351525.1 Humisphaera sp.
GCAGAGGGCTCATGGTCATCAGGTACGCATCGCACATCATCTTGAATTGCGGCGGGACGGGAAGAACCTGGTCGAGGAAGGTTCGACGCCATAGATTGCCGGAGGTAGGCGCGCTCATGTAACTGGCCGGGCCGTTTCGCAGCAGGGCGTCGCAGAGATTTCCTTCGTGCAATTCGGTGCCGGGAATCATGCCTCCGGTACGGCGGCTTTCGGCATCGATCTGAATCAAAGGCCATTGCACGCGAACCACCTCCGGTTTCTCAAAACCGGGCAATGCGGCGGCGAGGGCGGTGGGCAGCAGCACATCATCCGAATCGAGGAACAACACGAATTCTCCGGCGCTCAGGCTGAAGCCTTTGTTCCATGACGAGGCAGGCCCTTCGTTCGTTTTCAGAACGGATTTCAGGCGGTCGCCGTAGCGGCGGATGATGTCGGGGGAAGTGTCTGAGGAGCCATCGTCAATGACGATCACTTCGCAGGGGGAGTGGGTTTGCGCGAGCGCGCTGTCGAGGCATTCGATCAGGTATCGGGCGTAGTTGTAGCTGGTGACGACGATGCTGATCAGGGGATGGGCGGGCATTGAAACTCCTTCAAACAAAGTACAATCTTGTATGAGCGCGTCGCAAACCTCAATGTGGCACGGGCTTCCAGCCCGTGTTTACGATGTGATGCTTAAGCGGCTGCGGAAAAAAGATTTTTTTACGCACTGGCGTTTCAACACGGGCTGGAAGCCCGTGCCACGATGAATGTTCAAAGCAAAATCACCTCGCTGATACGCATCACGCCAGCGCGATCTCCAGCAACTTTTTCGCCACCTTTGTCGCGTCGAAAAATTCCTCGGCCAGTGCGCGGGCGTTGGTGCTTTGCCGTGAATAATCGGCGGTGACCCGATCGATCGCCTTTACCGCTTCTTCCGGCGTCTTGAACCGGAATAGTCCCGACTCCTCCGGCAAAAATGCGCTTGGCCCGGTGTGCTGCACGACGGCGGGGCGACCGCTGGCCAAATAGCAGATCGTCCGGTCGCTGATCCACGCATTTTGCAGCCGCACGCAGGAGGGCTTGCAGCAACTGAATTCCCCCGCCGACGCCTGCAGATAGCCGTGATAATCCCACGGCGTGGCGGTCACCTCATCGGCGTGACGAATCCGCCATCCCTTCGCCACCAGATCGCGATTTTCATCTTCACCGGCGACCGTCCGGCCCAACCCCAGCGCCAACTCCAACGGCTGCTTCGTCATCGACGGCAGATCCAGGTACGGCAAAAACCCGTCGCGCTTTTGATTGGAATAACTCTCATCGCCATACACGATCCAATCGGCGCTCTGCCATTGCGATACGGTGGTGAACGGCGCACCGGGCGAAACAGGCGAAGGAAGCCAGGCATCCAGCGCCACGCAGGGCGGCGTGTAGTGCCAGCGCAAGCCGACATCCGGCAGGTTGGAGCCTGGCCGCCCGACCGTTTCGCCGATCGTGAAGTAGGTATCGTGCCGGGCAATTTCGACCTGTTTGGCGGCGACCCACAGTTGCAAAATCCCCGGGTCGATGTCGATCAAAGCCGACCGGCGGAATCGATCGACGATGTTGGCCCGCGAGCCATAGGCGATTTCGAGCAGCAGATCGGAATCCGCGATCGCCGTTTCCAGATCCAGGCAACCCTCGCCCGCGCCGGGGTGGAGAGGGTCGTCGAAGAAAGAATAGACCGCGAGTGAATCGGCGAAACCGTAGGGCCGCAGTTGATCTTTGAGAATCGTGGTGAGTTCGCGCGTTCTGACTGCGCCCCATGCGGGGGCCGCGCCTTCCATCCAGATCACCCGGCACCCGTTGGCGCGAAGTCCCATCGCCCAGTTCAGGTAGACCCAGCGGTGCCCGCCGCCGGTGGGGTAGGCGAGGGTGTTCGCGTTGAGGCAGATGGTGAGGGGCATGAGCGTGAATTCTATTGAAGGGTGATGCGGGGGTTCGGTGCTGCACGGTGCTGTTGTGAAATTGTTGAGCGTTCCTGCGGAATCCGGGTCGTCGCTTGCAGCTACGATCCCGGCGTGAACAAGGTGGAACGAATTACTGTCATTCTATGTTGAGCTCACTGCCTCTACAGGCTCTTCCAGCTTCATCTGGTACTTCGCCATCTTAAAATATAAACCGTGTTGTTCCACCAACTGAGCGTGATTTCCTCGCTCGACGATTCGGCCGCCGTCCATCACGAAGATCTGATCGCAATCCGAGACGGTGCTCAGTCGATGGCTGACGAGAATGATCGTGCGGTGGCGCTTCAAATTTCGCAGGGTTTCGGTG
>JANXVV010000186.1 GCA_025351525.1 Humisphaera sp.
TTTCGTACTGGCCCGCCAACACGGGCCGGAAGCCCGTGCTACAACGATCATTATGAATTCATCGCGCTGGATCCGAGCAGGTCTTCCTCGTATCCCTCGGCTCGGCGGCGATCGGTCAGGGGGCCATCCGCCAAACCAAATACAAACTGATGCACGATCGGATTCGTCGAATTCCGCATTTCGTCCGGCGTGCCGGAGGCGATGAATTTGCCGCGATCCAGCAATACCATTCTATCGGCAATGCGGAAGGCCGATTCCATCTCGTGGGTCACCACGACGCTGGTCACGCCGAGTTTATCGTTGAGGTCCATGATGAGGTGATCGATCTCGGTGCTGGTGACCGGGTCGAGGCCGGCGCTGGGTTCATCGTAGAACAGGATTTTCGGATCGAGGGAGATGGCTCGGGCGAGGCCGGCGCGTTTTTTCATCCCGCCGGAAAGCATCGCGGGCATTTTGTCGGCGTGCGTGCGCAGGCCGACCAGTTCCAGCTTGATTTTGACCATGATTTCGATCGTCTCATCGGGCAGGTCGGTATGCTCCTGCAAGGGCAGGGCGACGTTTTCCGCGACGGTCATCGAATTGAACAGCGCGCCGCTTTGGAATAGTACGCCGATCGAACGGCGGTAGTCATCCCGTTCATTCGGGGTCATATGGCAGAGGCTTTTGCCCAGCGAAAGGATGTCGCCGCCGTCAAGCGTTTCGTTGCCGATCATCAGTCGGAGGAGGGTTGATTTGCCCGAGCCGGAACCGCCGAGGATGACGAGTGTTTCCCCGCGCATGACGTCGAGCTTCACGCCGTCGAGAACGGTGCGGCCATCATATTTCTTGACGACGTTGAGAACTTGAATGATCGGTTCGGGCATAAGTCAACGATGAATTCTCTGTTTGGCATAGCATGGGCTACCAGCCCATGTATTTTTTAGAAAACATGGGCTGGTAACCCATGCTACAAAAACCCTAAAGACCCAGATAGAAAAACACAGCATTGAACACCAGGTCAATCGCGATCAGGGAGACGATGGTGAGCACGACGGTGCGGGTGGTGGCCCGCCCGACGCCCTGCGCGCCGCCGGTGACTCCGAGGCCGAGATAGCAGGCGAGGCTGCTGATGATCACGCCGAACACCGCCGCTTTGCCGAGGCCGGTGATGAAGTCGCGCAGCTTGAGGGCATCGAGCGTGTGGGCCAGGTATTGTTCGTGACCGATGCCGAGAAACGATTGGCCGACGACCATGCCGCCGAGCACACCGAGCAGATCACCGACGACCGAGACGCAGACCAGCATGATCGCCGTCGCCAGCACGCGCGGCACGACGAGAAAACGGATCGGGTCGATGGCGTGCGCCTGCAACGCTTCAATTTCTTCGGAGACAACCGTGCTGCCCATCTCAGCGGCGATGGATGCTCCGGCAAATCCGGTGAGCACAATGGCGGCCATCAGCGGTCCGAGTTCGCGGAATATGGCGATGGCGATCACATCCGCCACCTTCGCCACCATGCCGTAATCGCGCAGAATCGGGGCCATCTGCAAGGCCAGAATCGCGCCGATGCAAAACAGCACGAGGCTGACGATGGGGATGCTCTGCACGCCGACGCGGTCCATCTGGGTCCACAAATTTTTCCAGCCCAGACGGCGTCCCCGTTTGCTGAAGAGGGCGCGACGGCTTGCGGAGATCGTGTCGCGGATCAAATAGCCCACCCCACCGATAAATTCCACCGCGCGGCGGGCACTGCCGAACAGGGCGAGGATGGGAGAAAGGGCATTCATGCAAATGTTCCAACTAAATCCCGAATCCTGAATTGGGTGCTTTGAAAAAGGTGGCATGGGCGTCTCGCCCATGCATTCATTCGGCAGAAAAGCATGGACGAGACGCCCATGCCATCAGTTATTCAAAAGACCCAAGTTCGAATTCAAGCCGGGACGGAGCGCACTTCATTTCGACAGTGCTTCCGCTTCATCCTTCACCACGATGAAGATCGTATCAAGCCGGGCGATTTCAAGCAGGCCTTTCACGCGCGGCTGGAGATTCGTCAGGAACACCTTTCCACCGACGCGCCGCAGTTTTTGCAGAGCTTCGACCAATACCGCCACCGCGCTGCTGTCCATATACGGCACTTGATCGAGATTGAGAATGAGCTTTTTCGGGTCGCCGCGTAAAAGCACGTCCAGCATCGCGGTGCGCAATTCGGGGCTGTTGTGCAGGTCGATCTCACCGCGGATGGCGGCGATGACGGCGGTGCCTTCCTGTCGGGCGGAGGGCACCAGATCAGTCCCGGAGGTCAAAGGGATCGAAGGGTTCATGGCTACTTTCTTTTGAGCATCGTCAGCAGCATTCCATCCGGCTGCGGCGTGTAGGTGACTTCGTTCATCAGGCCTCGCAGGCAGATCAACCCGACACCGCCGGGCTCCAGCGGATTGTACGGCTTCGGTGGCAATTCGGCGGGATTCTGACCGTTGCCCCAGTCGCGAACAGTGATTTTCAACACAGGCCCCGGCTCATTTTCCACCGCGCCGGGGGCCACCGGAGTTTCCGCTATGACCAAGATCGGCTTTCCGGTGACACCGCTGTACGCGTGACGAATGACATTTGCCATCGCCTCGTTGACGCACAGACCGATCTGTGCCTGGGCGGTTTCGTCGAAACCCTGGCTGGCCGCGAACTGCTCGATGGCTTTTCTCGCGTGGGATAGTTCGACGGTATGGCTGGCGAGGTGCAACTCCAGTCGCCGGGCGGGATCGATGGGACGGAATGGAGGTGCGGTCGGGGAGTTCACGGGGGTTGCCGGGTCAAATGGTGAGAGGCCGCTGACGAATCCAAAAGCCATTGCCGCCATTTTTGCGCTGCCGGTTCGCGTCGCGATTCATCGTCGAAATAGCGATAACCGAAATTTTGACCGGTCAATTTTTCCAACGCATGGCTGGCGTAAAAGCGAACGGCGGGATCGTCGCTGTCCAGGTCCCTGACCAGTTGCGGCAAAGCCCCGCGATCCTTGGTGCGCACCGCTTTTTCGATCGCCGGAATCTTCACGGACGGGTCCGGGTCCGTCACCACCAATGTCGGGCGCGGCGCGGTGCAGGAACTCAGCGCCCACAAAACGCAAAGGCATCCCCACCGCAGATCCGTGCTTCTACGAGCGGTTGGAGGACGGCGGTCCCCCGCCGCCGGGGCGGCGGCCGAGGACGACCGCCCTCCAAAATCCATTTTCGGAGCGCAGAGGCGTTGGCGGCGCGAATGGATTCCTACAGTCACGCGATGCTCTTCCATGAGACCTTCAACGACAGATTTCGACTTGTCATCTTATCGTCCGAAGCGGCGTCGTTTCTGAAACGCATCTCGCCTTTGGATTATTTAGCCGGTCTAAATAATTCGGACGCGCCGTCACAAAATTTGTTGTCTTTGACATCACACAGGCTTCCGCTAAAATTCCCACGGCAT
>JANXVV010000029.1 GCA_025351525.1 Humisphaera sp.
CCACAGGTCGCGGTATTCCGAGACCTGTGCGTGTTCGGTGGCTTAAAGCCACAGGTCTCGGAGTACCGCGACCTGTGGCACCGCGAGCCTCTGAAAACCCGGAAGTTATTTACCCCCGGTACCTTAAAAGCACGGGCGAGACGCCCATGCCACCCCAAAATCACAGGCCTTTAAGGCAGCACCGGATTCACATGATTCACATTATGCGCAAATTTACGGCTGACAAAGTCCGCGTGTCCATCCACAAAAACCGCGTTGCCCCGGTGTTCGGGATTCGGCAGAGGATTGAAAATTTTCGACTCGGGCAATACACCCTTCATATCGTGAATGATGTTGAGCAAATCCAATGTTCCTGAACCCGCGACGTAAACATTGGTGTTGCTGAACAGCGGGGGCTGCCAACGACCATCGTTGATTGTCGCCAGATTTTCCTCGACCAGCAGGATTTTATCGGAGCTGATGTGGATTCCGCCGATGCGCGGGCAGGCCGTCGCGTTGCCGCTGAGCATTAAATTCATCGAGTAGCTGTACTTGTATTTTCCGCCCGTGCCGGCCACCGACACTCGAATGTCATAGTCTTCTGACGGGCAGCGAAGCATCGGCGGTGTCAACGACCCCATGTACGGCGCGATCGCCGATTGATTCAGATCAAGCACGGGGCGTCCCGGCCATTTGATCGTTCCGGAAGTGCCGGGCGGCACGGTGAGTTCCTGCCACCAGATCCAGTCCTCATCGAACACCCGCTGATTGACCCCGTCGAACGGGAAGCGGCCCGAGTTGGCATTGGCGTACATCTGAAACGCCATCCCCAATTGACGGAGATTGCTAAGGCATTTGATCCGGTTGGCACTCTGCCTGGCACTGCCCAGAACCGGCAACAGAATGCTGATCAGCAGGGCAATGATGCCGATGACGACAAGCAATTCCACCAGCGTGAAACCGCCGGAAACACCCGTTTTTCTCGGCCATCGGCGGGATGTACGATTCATCATGCTTTCCTCGCTGTTCCCCTCGCCATTTTTACTTGCCGCAATCGAAAAACCGCGCGTGGAGTTTCAAAGATTTTGATTCTCCATCACTGCAAAAGTGCTTCTATCAATCTGCTGCGACGCATCATAACCCTTTGTATGAAGCAATGACAAGGAGAGTGTCGTTTGGGTAGTGAGTCAGGCAAGGCCGTCGCATTTGCCAATCCCGTTGCACCTCCCGCGAAGGTTCGAGCCGGGGAGCAAAGGCGGGGGAACCGCGAAGCGGCGACGATGCGAAGTTGTCGCGAAGGAATTTCAACGCGGTAGTGTTTCATCGCGGTAAAATTCCTTCTGAATGTCTTCGCGTGAACTTCGCGATTTCGCGTTTTCGCGGTTCCCCTGATTTTTCCTCAATTCCCGAGCGGATCGAAAATGCGACTGCATGGTCAAGTGCGATGGCCGTGAAGACAATGACGCCTTATTCAAAGCATCTAGTGAAATCCGTCACAATCTCGTATACGATCCAGGCACTATGCCCAAGATCACCGTTGATGGACAGGTAATTGATGCCAAACCGGGCCAGATGCTGCTGCAGGCGTGCAGCGAGGCGGGGATCCACCTGCCGCAGTATTGCTACCATCCGGGGCTAAGCATCGTCGCCTCCTGCCGTATCTGCCTCGTGGAAATCGAGGGGATCCCCAAGATGGTTCCCTCCTGCCAGACGCCGGTGCGCGATGGGATGACGATCCATTCCAAGTCGCCCAAAGCGGTCGCGAATCAGAAGCAGGTGATGGAGTATCTGCTCATCAACCACCCGCTGGATTGCCCGATTTGCGATCAGGCCGGCGAGTGCTATTTGCAGGATTACTCCTATCAATATGGCCGCAGCGAAAGCCGATTCGAGGAAGACAAAGCCAAGAAGCCCAAGAAGGATGTCGGCGAGAATATCTACCTGTACAGTGACCGCTGCATCATGTGTACGCGATGTGTGCGGTTTACACGCGAGATCAGCGGCACGAGCGAATTGTTTGTCGACGGGCGCGGGCATAAGGAGGAGATCGATATTTTCCCCGGCAGGCCGATCAACAATAAGCTGGCGGGAAATGTCGTCGACCTGTGCCCGGTGGGGGCGCTGCTGGATAAGGATTTTCTTTTCAAGCAGCGCGTCTGGCTGCTGAAGAGCGCGCCTTCCATCAGCCCGGTGGATTCGGGCGGTGAGAACATTTTTCTCGATTACAACGAGGGCGTGATCCATCGCATCAAACCGCGATTTAATGCCGAGGTAAATCAGTGGTGGATCAGCGACGACACGCGGTATTCGTACAAGGCCGTGCATAGCGACAAGCGGCTGACGCAGGCTCGCCGACTGCAATATGGCAGCCAGATCGCGACGTCTTATTCCAAGGCGGTCGAAGAGGCCGGTGCCGGGTTGAGAGCCGTCGCGGCGAAGGAAGGGGAGGGCAGTTTGTATGCCGTCCTCAGCCCGATGATGGCCTGCGAAGAGGCCTGGTTGCTCGGCACCCTCCTCCGCTCGATCGATCCGCAGGCGATGCTGATTTCCGGCCCGGTGCCGACGGCGAAGGAAGATGAGATTTTCAAGAACCCGCAGAGCGGTAAGCAGACGTTTGTGATCAAGGCCGAAAAGGTTCCCAATGCGGCGGGCATTCGGCGGGTGATGGCGATGCTGGGCGGCCCGACCGCCACATGGGAAGAGCTGTCCGCCAACGAAAAGCCCGAACTGAAGAAGATCAAAGGCGGTTGGATCACCGGCGGTTATCTGTCGGACTGGCAGCCGGCCAAATCGGTGCTGCCGAAGGGTTTCAAGGTGGTGCAGGATATTCTGCAGAGCAGCCTCGCCAACTCCGCCGACGTGCTTTTGCCGGCGGCGGCATGGGCGGAAAAGGACGGCTGCTGGGAAAATTACCAGGGCCGGATCCAACCCTTCACCTCCGCCATCGCGCCGGTCGAAGGCGCACGTCGGGAAGGGGATGTGTATTACACCCTCCTCGGTCGCACCGGTTTGTACAATGCCGAAGTGATTCGACGGGAAATGGGCGATGCGTTCGCGACGGTGGAACTGCCGAATCATCGGGCCGTGGAACCGGCGTTTGAATTTGCTGAACTTTAGGAACGGGACGACAATAACTTCCAGGTTTTCAGAAGTGCTTGGCACCCAATCCAAACTCGGAATTTATTACGGACCTGTTCCTTAACGCAAATTCCCGTCCCTCCGGGACGGTGCTAAACGAGTTTTTTTCTCGAATCGTTTTGACGAGCGCAATATGATCGAATTTTTCCAAGAACATCCCTGGATCATCATCGCCCTGGTTGCCCATGGCGCGGTCCTTGGCACCGTTGCGTATCTGATTCTGCTCGAGCGCAAAACCGCTTCGTGGGTGCAGGATCGCATCGGCCCGAATCGCGTCGGGCCGTGGGGATTATTGCAGCCGATCGCGGACGGGCTGAAGTTCATCCTGAAAGAGGACTACCGACCCGCCAGCGCGGATAAAGTGCTGTTCAGCCTTGCGCCGTGCCTGATGATTATCGTGATCATCATCAGCATCGCGGTGCTGCCGTGGGGCGGCGAACATCAGGTGACGCGCACGATCGACGTGACCGGCCAAACCGATGCGCGCCTCGCGGCGATCAGCCATGTGCCTTCGGTCGGGGTGATGGTCGGTGAACCGAAAATCGAACAGATTGCCGCGACTACCGATGCCGGTGAAGTGATGGCCCCGGCCCGCACGCTCGCCACCGTCACCTACCGCTACCCGTTCCAAATCGCCAAGCTGAACATCGGTGTGCTGTTCATCCTCGGCGTCCTTTCGCTGGCCATCTACGGCGTCGTGCTCGGCGGTTGGGCCAGCAACAATAAATTCTCGTTTCTCGGTGCCCTCCGCGCCACCGCCCAGATGGTCTCCTACGAAATCCCGCTCGGGCTGTCAGTCCTCTGCATCGTCATCATGTTCGGCACCCTGGACCTTGGCGAAATCGTCGAAAAACAGGTCTCGTACTGGGGCCATGTCATCCCGGCGTGGAATGTCTTCACGCAACCGATCACGTTTTTGATGTTCCTGATCTGCATCCATGCCGAGGCCAACCGGGCGCCGTTCGATCTGGCGGAGTGCGAGCAGGAACTGGTCGGCGGGTATCACACCGAATACAGCTCGATGCGATTCGCCCTGTTTTTCCTGGCCGAGTACGCCGGAATGATCACCACCAGCGCCGTCTGCGTCGCCCTGTTCTTCGGCGGGTGGCACATCCCCTGGCTCGATAAAATCTGGCCGGCCCTCAGCGGCGGCGTCGACCCCACCAATCCCTCCATCACCACCAGCCTGACGGTCTGCCTGATCCGCACGTTCGCGTTCTTCACCAAAACGGTCGCGATCATTTTCATCTTCATGTGGGTCCGCTGGAGCCTGCCGCGATTCAGGTTCGATCAACTGATGATGCTGGCCTGGCGGGCGCTGATTCCCATGTCGCTGGCGATGCTGATGGTCACCACCCTCGTCGTCTACTACTTCGGCACCGAAGGCAATCGAGCCTACATGCGGGTGGGCGGGAAGATGGCGGTGGCGCTGATGATCGGCAATGTCGCAGTATTGGCCGGCACGATGTTCATCAGCAAACTGCTGCCCGCGCCGCCGGAGACGAATCGGCGGGTGAGGGTGATTGGTAGTCGGTTCAACCGAACTTCGGTGGCGGCGGGCTAAAACGAGCACTTGGGTGCTTTGAATAAGGTGGCATGGGCGTCTCGCCCATGCATTTCTTCGGCCAAAAAGCATGGGCGAGACGCCCATGCC
>JANXVV010000031.1 GCA_025351525.1 Humisphaera sp.
CCTCGGCCCCGTTGACGGCCATCGGCGTCATCAGAATCCGCAGATCTTCCACCGTGTACCCGAACGCATGCTGCCGAACCAGCAGTGATTTGTGATCCGCCAACGGCTCGTTCTGAGGCATCGGCAAATTATCCAGGTCGACAAGATTCTCATCCAGCCATTGTCGCCAGGGTCGTTTGTTCACCAGTTCGTGCTTGATCTCCTCATCGTTGACGATCCGCCCGAGCTTCTGATCGATCAGGAAAATTTTGCCCGGCTGCAATCGCCATTTACGCAGCACGCTTTTTGGGTCCACCGGCAGCACGCCCACTTCGCTGGCCATGATGACCAGGTCATCCTTCGTCACATAGTAGCGGGAGGGGCGCAAGCCATTACGATCCAACACCGCGCCGACGACCGAACCGTTGGTGAAGGTGACCGAAGCCGGCCCATCCCACGGCTCCATCAGGCAGGCGTGATATTCGTAGAATGCCTTCAGGTCCTTATCCATCAGCGCGTTTGCCTGCCAGGCCTCCGGGATCATCATCAGCACCGAATGCGGCAGCGAACGGCCATTGAGCGTGAGGAACTGCAAGCAGTTATCGAACGTCGCCGAGTCCGAACCGGATTCGGTGACGATCGGAAACATCTTCTGAAGTTCATCGCCGAATGTTTCGGATTGGAGGGAACCGTAGCGGGCCCGCATCCAGTTGCGGTTGCCGCGCAGGGTGTTGATCTCGCCGTTGTGGGCGATGTACCGATACGGATGCGCGCGGTCCCACGTCGGGAAGGTATTGGTGCTGAATCGGCTGTGAACGATCGCCAGCGAACTGGCAAAATCGCTCTCGGCCAGATCGGGATAATATCGCCGCACCTGACCGGCGGTGAGCATGCCCTTGTAGACCGTCCGATTCGCCGACAGGATCGGGATATAGAACTGCTGCTTGGAGATGTCGGAAAAGTTGCCGAACTCGATCGTGTTTTCGGCTCGCTGGCGGACGAGATACAGGCGCGAGTCAAATTCACTGCGCTTGTAAAAACTCTCCCCCATGCCGATGAACACCTGGCGGATTTTCGGCTCGCTCTTGCGCGGCGTCGGTCCCACTTCCGCACTGACCACCGGCACGTCGCGCCAGCCCAGCACCTTCATGCCGAAATCGCGGGCAATCTTTTCGAGGTTCTGCTCACACTCCAACTGTGCCGCCGGATCTTTCGGCAGGAAAATCATGCCCACCGCGTACTCGCCCGGCTTGGGCAGGGTGATCCCGAGTTCCCCGCACTTGCGGACAAAAAACGCATGGGGGATCTTGGTTAAAATCCCCGCGCCGTCGCCGCTGTTAGATTCGCACCCGCACCCGCCGCGATGCTCCATGTTTTCGAGCATCTGCAGGGCGTCGGTGACAATCTTGTTGGAGGCTTTGCCCTTGATATGACAGATGAAGCCTACGCCGCACGCGTCGTGCTCGAAGGCCGGATCGTATAAACCTTGGGCCGGTGGAAGACCCCGTGGCGTACCTTGCGACATATCGAGAGATTGGTCGTTCATGGGTGAATCATGTAAAGCAGAAGTACGAATCGCCCTGACACAGCGTCCGCGAGGGCGGGAAATACCGAATGGACCATAATAGCGGGGAAATTAAGCAATCGCAACTATTTCGGGCGACGGGCGCAGCGCACAGGGCACATCCAAAATTGTTTATGCCGTTCGTTCCGCGAAGAATAAACTCGATATGCCTAATTCCTGCGCGATAGAGAATAATCGCCGGGATACAGCACTGTTTTCGAGGGTATTTTGCCTATTATTTAATCAGAAATGCTTAATTCATCAGCAACGCAAATTTACTTCTTCAAAATGAAAAATAGACTTGGGCGTCGCCTACGGCTTCCGCCCTCGGCTTGACCATTGTTACGAGATCAGTGCTTCGCGACGCTGACGATCGCCGCCGCCAGAACTCTTCGACTTGTCCGCTCCTGCACCATCACTACCACATTCAAGTTCTCCCGCCGCCATCCCTCTCTTAAAATCACCTCGCCGGTCCGATCAAACGCGGGAGTGCGATCCGCCGACATCTTTCCCGCAAGCTGCCATTGCCGTACCACGCCGGTGTGCGACAACTGCTGACCGGCGTTTTCACCGCGCGCCACATCCGATCGCAAAGCATCTTCGGTCACCGCCATGAACACTTCCGCCTCATCGCCAGGTGTGACGACGGGCAAATCGGTGACGGTCACGCTTACACTCAATTTTTGCTCATCCGCCTTCGGAACTGTCAACCGAAGCGCGATCCTGCCCTTCGGCTGTTGTGCCGCCGTGCGAACCGCTTTCATCGCCTGAACTTTGTCGCTGCCGATAAACTGCACGATGCCATCCACCACCATCTGCGGCGTATAGATCTGGTCCGACCGGAAACTCCGCGCATACGCCTCCTGCCGTTGCGTGAATTTTGCGGACGAGAAAGGATCGACCCACCCCAGTCGATTCCAGTAATCAACATGCAGGGCCAGGGGAATCACCTCGACCCCGTCCACCAGGCCGACGATGGCCAGATCGCTCAACACCTTATCCGCAGGCGGGCAACTGGAGCATCCTTCAGACGTGAACAACTCCACGACGACGACCGGGCGCGTCGTCGCGGGTTTATCCGGCTTCTTCTCGTCTGCATGAACCATCCATGTGACAAACGCCGAAATGCACAGGAACAATAGGGTGGGCTTCATCAGAATACTCCTCGCCAGGATTGATCCTCCCAGACGGCGACAATATTCCCAATCAGTATTTAAAACTCTTGATTGAGCCGAATCGCTTGTGACAGTCGGCAGGTAGTAGGAGGTCCAACGGTACAAGAATAATCACTTAAACGCACTCGCCACTGAAAAAGCCTGCCACGAAATCGCCGCTCCGAGGATGGCGACGACGGCGGAGGAAACCAGCGGGATGCCGCGCAACCAACTTTCCCGCAAGGCAAACCCATCCAGCGTTTTGCGGGCACCGACAATCAGCAACCCGATGGCGATCAACACAGAGGCAAGACCGGCGCTGAAGGCGACGATCAGGGTCAACCCCAGCGCAATTCGATGGAGGGCGATCGCGCTGAGCAGGACGATCAGGGCGGAAGGGCAGGGGACGATCCCGCCGGAAACGCCCATCGCCAACAGCCCGCCGCGCGAGAAGGCTTGCTGTGAATCGGCATGGGAACCGGGGCGACGGCGCGGGCGGTGCTGGCCGAACGCGCCGTGTTCGTGCGTAGGCTCAGGCGGCGCGTCCGGCATCTGATATAGACTCAGTCGGCGGACAAACTGCCAACTGCCGACGCACAGAATCATCAGTCCCGAGGCGAGTCCGATCCAAGGATAGAGCCGTTCCGGAAGCACGTATCGCGAGGCGTAGAGGACCACGAGGCCCAAAGCAAATACGCCGATCGTGTGCGTGACGGTGACGATGGCACCCAGCATACACGCATGTCGGGGGGTGCCGCGTGTCCCCACCAAGTAGGCCGCGACGAGCGCTTTGCCGTGACCGGGAGACAGGGCGTGCATCGCGCCGAACAGAAACGCGACGGCGATGGAAAAGGCGAGGGTGCGCGCGGACAGGAATTGCCCAGGCTGGATCAATTCTGCCAGCCGGTCGCGCGGGCCGGCAGAAGCCTGAACATGCGGCGGGGTGCCTGTGTCGGGGATTGCTGCGGTGGTGGTTGGGCTACTTTGTCGGATCAGTGTCAGTCTGGCGGTGACCTGCTGCGGTGGGGCGGACAGCGCATCAACCGGGTAGGCGGTCAGGCCCGCGCTGATGTCGAGGGAGGAGGCATCGGAGTCGACGATTCGCCACGGGCCGGAAGCGGAGGTGACGATTTCACGCCATCCCGTGCGACTTTTATAATTCGCATCGGAGTACTCGATGGTGGTCTGCGCTGCGTTGTCTACTAACGGCACAAGGTAGTCGATAGTGATTAGCAGCGTAGGAAGCCCACCTGCGCCGGGACGCAACAAAAGCTCTGCGGATGTGCTTGAAAGGATGAGCGGATGGCCGCTCACGATTACGGTCAGGCGACTGGTCAGCAGTGGGATCTTCTTCGCCAGATACGCGGTGCGGTCACTGACGCTGATTTGACCGGAAGGATCGGCGTTCAATTCCCGCAACTCATCGACGGCAGGAATCTCCGCGAAATCGATCCGATAACGCAAGTGCAGGCCATCGTCCATAGCCCGTAGAGACGCATGATGGCTGATGGAGAAGTTGCCCATCGGGTGCGCGCCGGCCAGGAGCGGCAAGAGCAACGATGCGACGATGCCGCAGGTCATCACGGAGACGAATGGCGCGCAACCACCTGGTTCTTTTTGCAGGCCGCGAACCAGAGCGAAGCTCACTTGGTAGCCTCCCTGACTTCAACCACGGCGGCGTCCTTAAACTCCTCAATCGCCTGCCGTGCCTCGGACGCATGCGTTGCGTGAAAGTAGGGATTGATTTCCAGGGCCAGTCGAAGCTCTTCCACCGCACGGTGGGCATGGCCGAGGCGGAGTTGGATCATTCCGGAATGAAAGTGGAATTGTGCGTCTCGCGTTCCCAACCGTAACGCTTTAACCATCGCGGCGCCGGCTTCCTCGTATTGGCCGCGCTTGTAGAGAGTCCAGGCCAGGGCATCCAAAGTGCGGACATCCTGCCGATCCTTTGCACAAGCCGTCGCAATCCGCAGGGCCCCGTCGAGATCGCGGTCATGGTCTGCGTAAAACAGAGCTACCTGCGCATCGCTTTCGATGCCGTTGGCCCGGTTGATTTTCTCGATCGTGTCGACGATCTGAAGGACCTTCGTCGCATCGTAGGTTCGGTTGAGCGACGTCAAAAGGTCGCCGAGTCCGACTACCGCATCATGCGTCGGCACGGCGGCGAGGCTCTGTTCGTAATAGGCGACGCCCTCGCTCGCTCGACCTTGTGCCGCACGGACGCGGCCCATCCCCGATGTCGCCAGATAGTAGCCGGGGAAACTTTTGAGTGCAGCTTCATATTGGGCGGCGGCTTGATCGAGTTGCCCGGTACCGAAGGAGAGGTTGCCCAGTTGCGTGAGACACCAGGCATATTGCTCCGGGTCGCGTCGCCCGATGATCCGGGCGGCTTTGGACATCATCTCCGCCGCGCCGGTCGGGTCGCCGGTCAGTTCGCGAAAGTGGGCGACCCGGCACATCGACCCGGCGGAGGGTTTCAGGTCCACCATTTTCTGAATCACCGTCTCGGCACCGGGATAGTCTCCCAACTCAATCAGGGCGTCTCCCAACATGCCGTAATTCCAGGGGTCGTCGGAATTGAGGGCCATCGCCCTCTTGGCGGCGTCGGCGGCCAGGGCGAAGCGATGCTGGCCGCCGTACACCCAGGCGAGAGCCCGCAAGGCCCCGTAGTGATCCGGCTTCAACTCCAACGCGCGACGGCACGCGGCATCGGCACGCGAGTAGTAGGCTCCATCGCCGGTCTCCCGCGCCTTGGACATAAAACCATTGGCCAATGCGACACAGGCATCGGCATCCCTGGGGTTGTCTTTGAGTCTGGCCTCCGCGCCGATGACCAGTCGATCCGCTGCGGTTGCGCCGACGGGAATGGATAGGGCAGTGGTCGGTTGCGTCACCGGGATGCGCTGGGCCTGTGCCGTCGATGACAGGATGGTGAGCAGGATCAAACTCGAACCTGGACGGGAGAGTGATTTCATGGGGGCCTATTATTTCAGGTGTCTGCCGCTGACATTTCACTGTCGAGCTACGAGGTCTGAGGCACTCTAAAATTTTTAACTTTGGTATCTGTTTCCACAGGTCGAGGCGTTAGACCGAGACTCGCGGGCCGCTCCAGGCCGTGATTGAGCATCAGGGTCTCATCGGAAAGCAGCTCGACTGCGGAACCCTGGGCGATCAGTTCACCGTCATCGAGCAGCAACACGTGTGAGCAGAGCTCCAGCACCAATTCCAGATCGTGCGTGGCAATGATCCGGGTGACGCTCAACCCGCGCAACAATAAAATCAGTTCACGACGGCCGCGTGGATCCAACCCGCTGGTGGGTTCGTCGAGGACGAGTATGCCGGGACCGCAGGCGAGAATACCTGCAAGACAGGCTCGGCGTTTCTCACCGCCGCTCAGTCGATGCGGGGCGCGTTGCTCGAAGCCACTCAATCCTACACTGTTGAGGGCTTGTTTGACCGCTTCGGTGACTTCCGCCTCGGAGAGCCCGAATTGGCGTGGTCCGAAGGCGACATCATCAAAGACAGTGGGGCAGAACAATTGATCGTCCGCATCCTGGAATACGAGCCCAACCTGTCGGCGGATGGCAGGCAGGTTATTCGGGCGCACGGTGACTCCACCGATCTTCACGCAGCCCGTGGCGTCCGCCGCATCCGGAAGGATTCCGTTAAGATGTAGAAGTAGCGTCGACTTGCCTGCGCCATTGGGCCCGACCAGACCCACGCACGCGCCTGGCTCAACATTGAAGCTGATTCCCTTCAAAGCCTCGGTGCCATCGTCATAGTGGTAATAAAGCTCACTAACCTCCACCGAAGCAGGCTTGGGCGAATGATGTGAGATTGGCTGCTGGCCGTGAGCGCTCATTGCCAGCCTCGGGCGCACATCGCGGCATAGGTTCGGTTCGCCCGCGCACTCGAACGGACGACGAGTTGGCTGGCGACGGATGCGGAGTTAGTCCAGGACATAGCCCGGCCACCTTTGAAAGTACGGCAGGCACGGGCGCGGGTCATGCGACGCGATTCATCCAATAGGACGTATAAATAGCGATACATCAACGCGAGTGTGGTAAGCAGGATGGCCGGCACGCGCAGTCTGCGAAATACTTTCAAGATCTCTGAGAACGGGGTGGTGTTAGCCAAAAGAATCATCGTAAAAAGGCAGAGGGTGCTTCTCGCGGCGAGCATGGCGAACGCGATGCCTCCATGGGGCTTTAAAAGTGCCAACAATGCCGCACCCAAGGCCAGCGGTTCGAGAAAGATCATCTTGCGAAGGAGGAACGGCCCGGGGATTTGGCTGGCCGCCGCGACGAGAAGCAGCACGAACGCGGTCGGCACGATGAAGCCCAACAAGATAGCCGGTCGGGTGGCGGGAAGTAGGCTCGCGGTGATGACCACCGCGAGTGCGATACATAGCTTCAATGCCGCCGGTACGCGATGCACCGGGCTTTTGAGATGGCTGTAGGTATCGAGAATATGGACGTGCATATCAATCGTGCTTTGGGGTTGAGCCTTCAAGCTAGGCCGTTGGATCGACAGTGCCGCTTACATTAATCGCGCGCTGCGATCGACGTAACGAAAGGCGCGATGTCAACCATAGACCGGTAAAGACGGTTGCCGCGCCTGCCGTGCCGGCAAGTATCGTCGCGAGTGGGGCTGAGTGTACGCCGGGCACTTTGTAATCGGCCATCGGCGAAGGGAGTGCGGGCAAGTTCTGTGTGTGAGTTTCAAAGCCCATCACCGACGCAACCCGCTCGAGCCCATCCGGCCAACGGCACGCGAAGGGGGAGACGAACAGGGCAAGCCCCGCCAAGACCAGCAGCCCGGTCAGAATCGGACGAGTAGGTTGAGTCTGGGTGAGTGGCCTTCCTTTGCCTGCGACGCCGAAGATCAGGCCCGGTTGCACGCGCGACACGGCGGCGATGATGAGCGTGGTGATGACCGCCTCACCGATGCCGATGAGTGCATGAACCCCTGCCATTGCGGTGAAGGTTGCGCGCCATGGAGCAATACCCGACCAGGCCAGTTGCCCCGCGCAGGTGATCGACGCGAGCACGGTGGCACCCCATGCGGCAAGTGCGACTGCGAAAAGCAAGGCCGTGCGGGGCGACACTACCTTCGATGCCATGCGGTCGATCGATCGATAGAGGATGTAGCCGCCGCCGGCACAGACGATTCCCATGTTGAAGATGTTGGCTCCAAGTGCGAGGATGCCGCCATCGGCAAACACGAGGCATTGGACGATGAGGACGGCGGTGATCGCCAGCAGAGCGGCGTTGGGCCCCAACAAAACCGCGGCTAA
The DNA here is from genome assembly GCA_025351525.1 of Humisphaera sp. Taxonomy (GTDB): domain Bacteria; phylum Planctomycetota; class Phycisphaerae; order Tepidisphaerales; family Tepidisphaeraceae; genus JANXVV01. Next base: position 7,994 of record JANXVV010000031.1, read on the forward strand.
CACGCCGCCCACCAAATGTCCTGACGTTCCGGCGGCGACGGGGAAATTCAACATCTGCGCCGCGAAGATAAACGCCGCCGACAGCCCCACGAGGGGGACGCGACTGGGAGTGAGTTGCTTCCGGGCATCGCGCACTGCGTACACGATTCCCGCCACCGACAGTGCTGAAGCGGCGGCGATCGTCCTGGCATCCAGAAATCCATCGGGGATGTGCATGATTCAACTCCGGGTTGACGACTCTACCGATCCGACATTTTCACCAGCATCCGCCGGGCGGGCTCGGCTTCAGGGCCGTTCGCTTCGATCGCTCTCCGCAAGTATTCCGACGCCGTTTTGTTATCGCCATTTTTCAAAGCAATTGCACCGGCGTGGTAGCAGAGCGATGGAGTTCGCGATCCTACCGCGAGCGCAATTTCGATTTCGCGCTTCGCCGCCGGCAAGTCACCGTTGCCATAAAGTGCCCAGGCATAGGCATCGCGGGTGGCCAGGTCGTGCTGCCGTTCCATTTCGCGGGTGGCAAGTCGCAGCGCTTCCGCAGGCTTTCCGGCACGGTCCACATAATACAGAATCAATTCGCGATTCGCATTGATGCCATTGGCCAAGATGGACTGGGCGCGGGACTCGAAATCTTTAAATCCTGTCACTGCCGCCTCATAATGACCGGCGCGGTCGAGTGCGATCGCCCGGTCGTAAAAATATTCCGGACGCGGGGCAGTCTCGATCAGAATGCCGAGTAAATCGGCGGCTTCATCATACTTTTCCTGGGCAAATAAGACTTGCGACAATACGCGTAAGCCACTTGGGAATCCGGGAAAAATAACCAGGGCCTGTTTCGCATTCGCCGCCGCATTTTCGGTTTTCCCCAGGAGCAGTTGAAGCCGGGCTACTTCGGTAAATATGCCCGCGCGCTCATCCGAATCGACTTCGGCGATGTTACGCATGGCGAGCGTCAGAAAATCGATCGCACCTTCGATGTCGCCGAATGCCTCACGGACAGACGCGCCGCGAAGTAGACCGGCGGAGTTGCCGCGACGCAGGTCCAGGGTCCATTGAGCCTCATGCTCGGCCACTTCGTAATTGCCAAGTGCCAGATGGACATCCGTCAAGTAGACCGCAGCCATCAGATCATCCGGAACCGTCTTTACGAGCCGCTCCGCATTCTTCAGGGCGGCGATCAAGTTTCCCTGACCCAACAGCACCAGGACGCGAAGTTTAGATGCTTCCCAATTGTCGGGGCTTAGCAGTAGCGATGCATCGACTGCTTCCGCGGCACGGTCATAACAATTTGGATCACCTGTTTCGCGCGCGCGGCGGATGAAGCCTGTTGCCAAGTTGTTAAACAGGTCAAATCGTTTGGGCTTCAGTTGAATCGCCGCTTGCGCTGAGGCGATGAGCCGGATGGCGGGGGTGGAAGGCAGGGAGGTTTGAACGAATGGAGCGGTTGTCGACGAGAGATGAGTATCTGGTTGGGCAAGTAACGATAACGGCGTACTAGCGATGGCGAGGCTAAGAAAGGTCGCCATGCGACGCAAAATAGACATTGATATTTTCCGTTGATCTCGCCATAGGCAGCATGGCAACTAACATCCCATGATTTTCCGAAAGGTTCGGACGCATTGCCTTGCTAGAACATGTCAGACCCTGCGATTTTTTTAGCGGCTGTACCGAAGGCACGCGTTTCCTTTTATCGAAAAACGCTTACCTTCGGCTCAGCCGCTAAAAAAAACGCTAGTATCTGCAATTCACGTCTTATCGGTGGCAATCAAGCCGCCAAGTTCTTGCGACTGGCGGTGTCACTGAGCTTTTTCCCGGCGAGGAGAATGCCAATCGTGAATAATCCGGCATTCAAACCGGCGGGTAACGGAACCGCGCCACCGCCGGCAGCACGGATCGTCACAGGTAGGTCGGGACCGGCAACCACGTTCGCCGCGATCGGGCTAAAACGGTCCGCCGGGTTGAAGAACAGCCCGTCGACCGTATCAAAACCGACTGAACCAACACCCGTCGCAATGGCTCGGAGGGTAAAGGAAAAGAACACACCATTCGTGGTGATAGGGGTCGTGCCAACCAAACCACCCGTGTCGAACAAACCGTCTACAAAACCCGGCGTTGCGGTATTGGTCTGAAAAATGGGCGCTGTAATAGTTGGAACGATGGGCCCAGCCGTCACCGAAGTAGGCTGTGCGAAAAGCGTGGGGCTGAAGCTAATGCTGCCCAGCAATTCCTGCAACTGCTGACCCACCGTCAGTCCCGATAGGGAGACGCTGATCGTGGTGGTCTGTCCAACCGTCAGGGTGCTCAGGTTTGCGCTGGAGGACAAAGACAGCATTGGCGCGGCTTGAACTGCAAGCCCAAAAACCATTGCGGCACAGGCGGTCATCGACGCGAAAAGAGAACGCTTCATCGGTGTCTCCCTCAAAGTTCTCCCGACAGAGTCGGGTAAGGTCGTTACGAACATTCCGGTGTCACCGGCGACCGCGACTTCAAGCCGCTACAGTCGCCCGTGACACCGGACCCACTTACCATTTCAAGTATAGCTTAAAACTGCATCGAAATTCACGTTAATTCACCGGACCACCGCCGGGTTCGCCCGGATCGATATGGCGACGATCGCGACCGCTCTGCGCGGGGGCAAGATAGGGGAAGGTTTCCAGGTAGGGAACATCGTTGGTGTTCACGCCATCGCCCAGTCGATTGTTGGGGAAGATGTTGAACGCCGGATTCAGAACGCCTACCACCACTCGCAGTGAGATGTCGGTGACATCGTCAGAGACACGCCGACCATTGGGGTAACCGGCCGCATCGCCCGCCAGTAGCCCAAGTCGACGGCGGAAGGCCTGCGGAGTCGCCGCCACCCCAGTATTCAGCCGTAACAGATCGGCAATAGGTCCTGCCGGAGTGCCTGGAGCTGCGATGGGCGGCGCGTATTGCACCAATGGCAGCAGATCGGTCCTCGGCGGTGCGGGAATGGACACCGCACCGTTGTAAGCTGCGTTGATGACTCGGGCCAGAAGCGGATCAAGAGCGAAGCTTGCAAACTGCGAGTCATCCTTCGGCAGAGACATGCTCCATTTATCCTTGAAGCCCGTGCCGATGATCAGTTCGTTGATCAAAGGATTACCCATTCGCTGAATCTGGGAAAACGTGTTGCTCTGCAATGGGGCAGTGGGAGCGCGGCGAATGGTCGTGCGCGGGCGGGCGGTCGTTCCAAAAATGCCGATCGTTGCCGCCGGATCAGTGGAAGCTACTTTCGTGCCGGTGCTGGTCAACATTGCAATCGGCACTTCGATGCAGATCGAATTGACGTTGTAGCCCGAGACGGTGTCAGAGGTGAAATTAGTCGTATCGTTCGCATCCTGTGCAGCGGTTAATACTCCCGGGATGCCACTGGGAAATGCGCTGGCACGAAAGTTCAGCGTGTCAAACGCCGCACCCAGATCGATATAGAAGGGATCGTCCGAAGTGCCGGAGTACACTTTAACTCCACCGGGGAGCGTGTAAACGCCCTGGGCGCGGAGTGCATTGTAGTTCGGCATGGTGCGAGGGCCGACAAAGGTCGGCACCGCAAACAGTTTTTGACCGTTGGCAACATCCGTGGACACGCCGGCCTTGATCATGGTCACCGTATAGGTTTGGCGGAGGCTGAAGCCTTCTGAGCCGGGACCGTCGAGAGCGGTGATGGCGGGAGGGATGATCGGAGTGCCCGGCGCGACTGGCGACGGAGAATTGCTCGGAGCGTTTACACCGGCACCGACGCCTGCAAATCCTTGAAATAGATTGGGGGCGCGGATTTCAGTCTTGAATCGAAAGACGAACGAAACATCCGGCACTGCGTCGTTGTTATTGTCGACGTTGATCGTGTACTGAATGTCATCGTCAAACGGGAAATAGTTCGGACCGTTGCCCGGTTCCAAAAGCGGATCGACATTCAAAATCAGCGTGACCTTGTTGGCGTCATCGTAGCTGACAAATGCGTAAACGTCGGTGATGTCGGCGCCACGGTCCAGCGCGGTGATCGGCGCTTCCCGATGACTCGCCGCCTGAGCCGAATTCACACCGAACAAGCCAAGTGATGCCGCGGCGCAAGCGCCGTATAAAACCCATCGCTTCATGATTTGCTTCCTTCCTGGGTCTGTCCTTAGAACGAACGAAGTGGCATGTGAACACATGCTCCACACGTCATACGGATGAACGTATATAGCCGGATTGGTTTCAACAACGCCTATTTTTTGAAAAATTTACGAATTCTTTTAGCATGAGTTAAAGCGACGTCGACCGCGTTCTTCCAGGCATTCCATTGTCTCTTTTACTTCTCTTTGCGCCTTGTGAGCCCTGTCAAGTTGGGTAGTGCCGCCGGTGTCCTCACCGGCGGAAGGGTTTTCGCAGGCCGAATACCGTCAGGGAGGGCACGGGCGGCACACCGGGCATTCGCCGCGCGAAGTGGAATGAAGAGTTGTGGCATGGGCGTCTCCGTCCACGCTTTTTGGCGAAATAAATGCACGGGCGAGACGCCCATGCCACTTTATTCAAACCACCCAGTTCCTCATTGCCCTCCGGATTGTGTCGATTACACTCTTTACCCATGCCTATGTATTCGATTGAAACATTCGGTGAACTGAATCCCTATCTCAGCTTTGAATGGTTGCTGGCCAACGGATCGGGCGGGTTTGCCTCCTCAACCGTCGTCGGTTGCAACACGCGGCGATATCACGGACTGCTGATCGCAGCAACCACGCCGCCGGTGGGAAGGGTGATGGCGCTAAACCGCCTCGGTGAATTGCTCATCGTCGATGGCAAAGCGGACCAGATTCTTCGCACGTCCATCAGCCAATTTCATCAAACGTTCTTCCCGCGCGGGGAACAGTATCTTCGCCGATTCGAGCTCGGTGAGGTTGCGACGTTTCATTTCGATGTGGAAGGGGTTCGCATCGTGAAGGAAGTGCTGGCGGTATGGCAACGCAATATCGTCGGGGTGCGTTATACACTGGAGGCGGAACCGGGGCGGTCGCTTCAACTGCAACTTCTGCCGTTTGTCAGCCTGCGCGATTTTCATGGACTTCGGTCGGCATCCAACGCCTATTTTCAGGTCGCCGGGAACGGTCGATCGGCATCGGTCACGGAAGGGGATCTGGCCGTGCATTTCCAATCGGATGCGGCTGATTTCCAGGAGAAAAAAGACTGGTGGTATCGGCAAACGTATGCGATGGAGACCGAGCGCGGGCAGGATGACACGGAAGACCTTTTCAACCTCGGTTCATTCACCTATCAAACCACCGGCAAAGGGCAGGTGACCATCTGGGCCGGCCTGGAACCCACCGGTCTCTTAGACTGGAACGCTGAAGTAGCCCGACGCCAGCAGAGCCTGCCCCACAAGCCGGAGGCGGAAGCCGTAGGCGAAGCACCGGGTTCCCCGTCTTCGTCTGCCTCTGCCACGCCATCGCGCGCAATCAATCGTCTCACCCGCGCGGCCGCGGATTTCATCGTCCAACGCAAGCAACCGGATGGCTCTCCCGGCTTCACCGTCATCGCCGGTTACCCGTGGTTCGCCGATTGGGGTCGCGACACGATGATCTCTCTACCCGGATTATTTCTAACCACTGGCCGGTTCGCCGAAGCCCTGCAGGTGCTGAGCGTTTTCGCGCAATATGTCAGCGAGGGGATGATCCCGAATCGATTCGACGACTACAGTAATGAGCCGCATTACAACACGGTGGACGCCAGCCTCTGGTTCATCCACGCGGCTTATGAGTATCTACGACTTTCGCACGATAAGAAGACATTCGAGTCGAAGCTTCTGCCCGCCTGTCGATCGATCATCGAGGGTTATAAGACGGGAACCCGCTTCAAGATCGCGATGGACCCGGCCGATTTTCTGATCTCCGCCGGCGATGAATCGACTCAATTGACCTGGATGGATGCCAAGTGCAACGGCATTGCCTTCACCCCGCGGCAGGGGAAGGCGGTCGAGATCAACGCGCTCTGGTACAACGCGCTGAAATTGATGGGCCTTGATGAACTGGCGGCCAAGGTTGAGACGAGCTTCCAGAAAGCCTTCTGGATCAGCCCTTTCCGCGGCTGTTATGATGTGGTCGACGACTCGCACAAGGATGCCCAGATCCGCCCGAATCAGATTTTTGCCGCCAGCCTGCCGTTTAGCCCGTTGACGATGGAGCAGCGCAAGGCGGTGGTGGAAGTGGTGCGGCGTGAATTGCTCACACCGGTCGGGCTGCGAACGCTGGCCCGCCAGGAGCCCAATTATCACGGCCGATACACGGGCGATCAGATGAATCGCGATGCCGCGTATCACAACGGCACGGTGTGGCCGTGGCTGATCGGGCCGTTTCTCGATGCGTATCTTCGGGTGAACGATCGATCGAGGGAGGCGATATTGCAGGGGCGAATCTGGCTTCAACCATTGATCGACAGCATGGAGCGGGGATGCATCGGGCAGATCGCCGAGATCTGTGAAGGGGATGAACCGCATCGGCCAGTGGGTTGCTGCGCGCAGGCCTGGAGCGTCGCCGAGGTGCTGCGCCTGGCGGTCGAACTGGGGATGTGATGAGAAACTTTCTTCGGGCAGCAGTCATCGGAATGGATTTAATGGAGTGGTGGCATGGGCGTCCCGCCCATGTACTTTCTCCGGAAAAAGCATGGGCGAGACGCCCATGCCATCTTTTTCTGCTCGTCTGCATGATGCTCACGTCCCCCGGCCGCGCGGAGGATTCGGTCACCTTCCCATTGCAGGGGTATTACCATCCGGGCCGGTATATGCCGGTGCATGTGAATGTCTCCCCGCGTTCGGCGGATGAAATCAGCGTGAACCTGGATTCACCCGGATCGGTCTGGACGCACGTCCGCTTTGAGGGAGGCCGTATTGACGCGACGGTGCCATGGCTTCCGGTGGATGGTCGTGTGAAGGCCCTGACGTGGTACGTACATCCGCGCACGGGTGGGGAAACCGTGCAACCGCCGCTCAAACCGCTGGGTGAACGCGCGAAAATCGTCGCGTTTGCGGGCGTGGAGGCCACGGCGGCGATGTTCGTCGGCGGGATGATCTATCCGGGGGATGAGTTGTTTCCGATTGCTCTGAACCCCGCGCAACCGCTGCCGGGGATCGCCGCCGCATGGGAAACGGTCGACGTGGTCGTGCTGAATTCGGCGGCGGCGGCACGCATCGGTGAGGCGCGGTTCGCCGCGCTGGTCGCGGGGGGTGTCGCGTTTGCCGTGCAAGCCGGCGGCGGATCACCCACCGAAGGTGGAGCCCCCTGGCCGCACTGGCCCTGGAAATGGCAGGCGGGCGGATGGTGGGTGATGCGCTATCAGCCCTCGGGAATTTTAGCGGCATCTTATAGAGATGCCGTTTATGAGCCGGTCGCCTCCTGGAAAAGCGGGTGGCCCCGGGAGACCCGCCGGGGAATGTTCCTGTGGGCGGCGGCATTTTCAATCGTGATTCTGTCGATCGCACTATGGCGACCGCGCTTTGCGGTGCTGTGGGCCGTTGTGGTCGCCTGTGTGCTGTTGGCCGGTTTAAGATGGTGGAGCACGATGCGGAAGCCGACGCTCACCACCGGCGGAAAGATCCGCATCATCAGCCCGGCCATGACGCAGGATGATGACTGGGCCTTTCAAATCTGTCATCAGAAAGCATCCTCGAACATTCGATGGGTCGAGACCACCAAGCCGGTGTTTGCGTCGCCCGCTCAATTGGATGCAAGCGAAGCCCGGCTGATCTGCTATCCGAACGGCGATCCCGACTACCTTTTTTTCAATCTGCCCGCCCAGGCGAAAATTGCTTTGTTGTCGCGGCGCTGCGGCCCGCAGGCTCCCAGCGTGACGCCGTCCCCGACCCTCACTTCACCTCTGGCAACCGTGGCCAGATTACTTTATTTGGGAGCGGGAGATCGCATCGTCGGCGAGCTTCCATCGACCCCGTTGATCGGCGAACCGTATGCGCCGTTGGTGCAATGGCCGGGGATTATCGTCAAACGCGAGCGGGAATGAGAGGCACGCAATAACTTCCGCATCCAGGTTTGGGTGCCACAGGTCGCGGCACTTGGAGACCTGTGTCTTTCGGCCAACGCACACGCACTGGTCTCAGAGTACCGCGATCTGTTGCACCCTGAGCCTCTGAAAATGCGCAACTTATTTAGCCCTGTTCCCTGGTCGCAATGCGCAGCGTAGCGTTGTCAGGAGACGGTCAGAACGCTCCGCTGCGCATTGCGGCTAACCAATCGGCGGAGATTTTTGGAGTCTCCACCTCGAACATTTGTTTCCAAAAGGTTCCGATGACAAGTCAGGGGGCAGGTTCCCCGTGAGCTGAACTGTGAGCATATTTACGATCCACGAAATCCACATGGCCGTCGCAGAACAGTACATTGCCCCTCGCGTCGTTATTCGGAATTGGTAACGCGGCAGTGCTGACATCGGGAACCTTCAATTTGTCGCGATCGTGACGGAGAGCTAGCAGATTGACTCCGTTGCCCGGCCCGGTCCACAACTGTCCGTTGCCATCATCGACGGTCGCTTGATCTTCTTCATACATTAAAATCTTATCAGCCCCGGCCACTACCTGAACCAGTTTCTGGCAGAGGTGAAACTTAATTTGATCCACGCTCGTGCCAAAAGCCACACCTCCGGCACCCTTATAATAAGAACTGATCATCCAGTTCATGGCATAGCTATAAGTGTATGGTCCGCCCGCACCGGCATTCAACTTCGCGCGCTGTTCAAACTCGTCCGAGGGACATCGCATGATTGCCAGGTTGGTCGTTGTAAAACCAATATAGGGTGCAAGTGACGACTGATCGACATCGTTAAATCGACTCGTCTGCCACCAAATAAAATCTTCGGGTGCATAGGGCGCAGCGCCGGGGCCGTTCCGCGCGTCAAGCGGCAAATTTCCACGGTTTGAGTTCACATACATGATCATCGCGGTGCCGAGCTGACGAAGGTTGGCCATGCACTTCACGCGATTGGCGCTTTCTCTTGCCTTGCTGAGAGAAGGAAGCAGAATCGAAATCAGCAGGGCAATGATCCCGATCACCACCAGAAGTTCAACGAGCGTGAAGGCTTTAAATGGTCGAGTTGAAATCGTTTGCTTCATATGAAAATAATTCTAGCTGAATTGAAACGGGAATCCACCGGGAAAAAAGTGGTCACATCCGCGTCGTTCCGGAAGGCCGCAATTTTTTTAGCGGCTGTGCCGAAGGCACGCGCTTTCTTCTGAATCACGGCGCGGGATCACAGGCTATTCAAAATGCCTGGCCGCAAAGACGCACAGAGCGCAAAGGGAGATGCAAAGAATTCAATTTCTAATCCTTCTTTGCGTTCTCTTTGCGCTCTTTGGCGCCTTTGCGCCCGTATTTATTTTCTTGCGTCACCGGCGATGATTCAGCTCGTAACTCGCCGGCTGAAATCTTCTTCACCCAAAATCCACATCCGCCACGCGATGCCGGGCGAGGGAGGAAATCGACACCTCCACCGCAGGTTTACGGCCTTCCCACGTGTTCCATAAAATAAGCCGTTGACGGTCGGCGGAGACGGCAACCACCCAGTCGGCGGCGGCGGTGAGAATCTTCAGCCCGCGATGAACGCTGCAATACTGTGTGACGAGTTGGTCTTCGGTTCCGAGGCACTGGATCGGCCCATCCTCCGTCGCCAGCAGTAACCGCACGCTGCCGAGCCAGGGCAGGACGGCGGCGGCGTTCACCTTGCCACCTCGCCGTTCATCGCCGGTGATGGTCAATGTGGCCAGATCGCGGGTGGCGATGCTGCCGTCCTCGTGAACGATGTACACGTTGCCGCGATCGGGAAGGATGGCGACGATTTCGTTGGCGGATTCGACCGGCAGGGCGGTCATCTGTCCCTGGGCGTTCAGGGTCAGAATCCGCTGCCCGATGTTGAAGATCAAGCGCGAATCATCCAGCACCGCAAGATTGCGCGGCGAACCGGGCTTGTTCATCTCCATCGACGTGTTCGACGAAGTTGTCATCGGAGCCGAGGGTGCCAGATGGGCGGGACGCAGAACCGTCTTCGGTTGATTCGGCGCGTCTAAATTCCAACCGACCACGCCCGCATCGCCGTGACAGGCCCACAGCCCGTTTCGCCAGACGACCGCCCGGCTGAAACCCATCTGCGAAACCACTTCTGAATCCACATACAGTGTCGGTTCGGCGGTTTGATCGGGGTGGACGAGCATCACGCCGGATCGAGCGCCGACGAGCAGGACGGGCTGCCCGTCGATCTGGGCCGGTTGCACGCTGCGCAGCGGGCCGAGTGTCGCCGGCAGGGTGATCAGATCGGTTTTGGGGGGTGAGAGGCGCGGTTCGATCTTCACCAGGTACGGTCCCGCGACGGCCCACACCTGACGGGCCGTGCTTCCCTTTCCCGCCGCGAGCAGCAGGGTTTGCAGCATCGCCCCCTGCTCTGAAGGGCTGATCTGTTGAAGCACCGCGCCGGGAGTCAGGCCCGGGGCGGCTTGGCGCAGGGTATCGAATTGCTTGAGCAGCGAAGCGGCTTTTTCAAAATGCTCCACCTGCCCGGCCACCCGCTGCTCGGCAAGATTTCGCTCCATCGCCTCCAGCTTCTGCTGCTGGAAACTCGGGCTTTCGAGATCGACGTTGAACGGAGACAACACTTCCAGCCCGCACCCAAACGCCACTTTGTCAGCAGCCTGATGCAATGCCTCCGCCAACAGATCCCGCGCGCCCTCGGCCAACCACTGGGCAACCGATTTTGAAGCGGCGACATTTGCACCGGCGGCTTGAAGCGCGGGCGAAAAGTGGGCGATTAAATCCTCGGTCGTGGCTGAGGTCTTGCGCGCCAGGAACACTTCGCCCAGCAACTTCCTCTCGGCGGGATCATTCAGCGGTTTGAGGCTGCACGCGAACGAGCAGCGCAGGCGATGCCCGTCGGATGTGACCAGATCGGAAAAATTCCAGCGCACGCGCGATGGCTCGGCACGCACTTCAATCCGACCGTTCACCGCAGCGGCGATTTGATTCGGCAACAGCGGGGGCATTCGGCTGGGGGTTTGCGGTTTCGCCATATCGTTTCCTCAATTCCTTCAATGTGGCACGGGCTTCCAGCCCGTGTGAGAGGGCAATTGCGAAAGAAAAATTAGATTTTTACATTCTATCGCATTTTAAAACCGCTAACACGGGCTGGAAGGCCGTGCCACGACCGAGGCCTTTATTCTAGCGTCCCGGCAACCCGGCGGGGATATAAAAAAACGCGATGGCTAGAATCGCATACAACGCCAGCAGCAACGCCCCTTCAAACCAGTTGGTTTCCCCGTTCAATCCGAGCAGAATCAGGATTGCCACGCTCAGAAACACCGCGATCACCTCCATCGGCGAAAAGATCAGATCCATCGCCACACGCCCGGCCCCGGCGCTCATGCCAAACCCGGTCGACACCATGAATGCGCTCAGCAGGATCAGCATCGGCGTGACGAACAGCGCAATCTGCAAACTGCTCTGATACGTGATGGTCATGGCGGTTTCCATATCGTTCCGCTTGGCCAGCAGCAGGGCGGTGGAATGCTCGGCGGCGTTGCCGATGATCGCCAGAAGGATCACCCCGACGAAGATGAAATTCCACCCGAGCCTGTGCGCCATCGATTCCGCCGATCCCACCAGCAGTTCCGCCACGAGGGCCACGCCGACCGATGCGCCGATCAACGTCAGCATGCTGCGGCGAACCGACCAGGCCGCGCGCGATCCACCGCCCCGCGAATCCTCCGGCGACTCGCAGGGCGGACGCGTGAAAATGTGGGCGTGAGTTTTTAACGTGAACAGCATCCCCAACCCATAGACCGCCAGAAGGATCACGCTGGTGCCGATGGAGACGGCGTGTTCGTGCTCGATCAATCGGGCGTCATTGAGTTTGAAACTGAAGTGGAAGACGGCCGGCAGCATCATCGCCGCCGCCGCGATCGCCAGCAGGCCGGCGTTGGTTTCCGCGGTCGAGCGGTTGAAGGTCTGTTTCTCGCGCTTCCAGCCACCCACGACCATCGCACCCCCCGAGACCAGCAGCAGATTGCCGATGATCGAACCGGTGAGCGAAGCCTTGACGATGTCGTTCAGCCCCTTTGAAAGTCCGATGATGGCGATGATCAGTTCGGCGGCGTTGCCGAACGTGGCATTAAGCAAGCCGCCCCAGGTAGGCCCGGTTTTTTCGGTCAGTTGCTCGGTGGCATCACCCATGAGATGCGCCAGCGGCACGACACCCAGGGCTGCCAGGATGAAGGTGGCGGTGGGTTCCCAGGTCTTGCCGTGGCCCACCAAGTGGACGAAAAACGCCAGCGGGATGGCAAGGTAACCGCAAAAGTACAGGTATCGCATGTGAGGCGGATTGTGGGGGTAGAGGCGCGAGGCGTCAATTGGAACATTTTTCACAATGATGGAAGGTTTAAGCGGGTTTCCGCATTCATGTGCCGCCGGTGCCCTCCCCAGCGGATTTCCCACGTAAAGCACGGAAATTGCCGGTGAGGGCACCGGCGGCACTTCATCCGGAGTTCAATACCGATGCAGCGACTCCTTCCAATCTGCAAAAATCAAGTCGTTGTGGTACGGTGCGAATGTGCACGATCTGCTGGAGGCCTCCCTCATTCCGCCGCGGCTCTTATGCCTTCTGCTGCTGGCCCTTGGCTTGCGGTTGGGGTGGGGATTGTCGCGCCCGAGCGACACCGCTTCGATCGAACAACTGCCCGACCAGCGGGAATATCTCGAACTGTCCAATCACCTGCGGCAGGGGCACGGCCTTCATTTTTTCGATCCGCGCTTTAAGGCGGACGTGTCTGCTTATCGGACGCCGGGTTATCCCCTGTTTCTGACGGCGTGCGGTTCGTCCCCGTGTGCGGCGAGAATGGCGCAGGCACTTATTGATACATCGACGGTGCTGGCGGTCTATCTCTCGTCCCGCCGTTGGTTCGCCATCGGGCAGAGCCTTTTCGCCGCGATGCTTGCCGCGCTCAACCCGTTTCTCATTTATTTCAGCGGGTTGATTCTCTCCGAAACGCTTTTCACGGCGATGCTGACCTGGGGAATGCTGCTTCTCGCCGGCTCCGGAAATCAAGCTGACAATCGTGGATTGAAGCCTCATCCGGTTCTTGGCGGACTGCTTCTTGCCCTCGCGATCCTGGTGCGGCCCTCGGGCATCGGATTGCCGGTGCTGCTTGGGGTGACCGCCGCCGTTCTGAACCGTGACGGTCGCAAAGCGTACTGGCGGGGGTGGTGCTTACGACCGGCGGCTTTGATGTTATCGCTCACATTTTTGGCCTTGGCACCTTGGGCGTATCGAAATAATACGGTGTTGGACCGTTGGATTTGGACCACCACGAATGGCGGCATGACGGCTTACGACGGGTTCAATGACCAAGCCACCGGGGCCAGCGATCAGCGAGCCATCGCCCATTTGCCCGGTGTCGCAGAGGCGAGTGAACTGGAACGCGATCAATTTTTCACGAGCCAGGCGTCGCGATGGATTAAAGCGCATCCCGGGCGGTCGATCGAGCTGGCCGTCGCGAAGATTTTACGGACGTGGAGCCCGGTGCCGTTGAGCGCGGAATATGGCAAGCGGTTGTATCGATGGGTTGGAGGGCTGTATGCGGTTCCGATGGATTTGCTCGTGATTCTCGGACTCTGTACTGGAAATGCAAATGGGTTATCCCGCAATGCCAAAGTCTATCTACTGATTCCGGCGATATATATCACGGCGATTCATGCGATGTCCGTGGGATCGCTGCGCTATCGCCTTCCCGCCGAGCCGGCGATGGCGGTGATCGCCGCCGCCGGCATGGTACATGTGGTCGGCAGGTTAAAAAGTTGGTGCCGTGTGACCGTGGCACAGTCCCTATGATGCTCCGCACGACCGCCAGTTTTGAGCAGCTTTTCGACCGGACCTGGCGGCCCGGGCATCCGTTCCGGCCTCGCCTGTCGCCCCTGCGGCGATGGGGCATGTTCTGCCTGCTCAGCTTTCTTCTGGCCGTCATCGGCGTCTATTGGTATCTCACCGATTCCACGCGCGTTCGCCGCATGTGCGAATCCTACCTCTCGCAACTGACCGGCGGACACGTCAACGTCCGTCATGCGGCGCTGTCGATCTTTGAAGGATTGCGATTGGAGGGCGTCAGCGTTCGCGTCGACGATGCCAAGTCGCTCGATTCGCAGTTGTTTGACGTGCAGACCGTCCTCATCAAATACAATCCCGAATCGATTTTGAGCGGTAATTTGCAGGCGACGCAGATCGTGGCGATCGACCCGCGCGTTGAAATCTGCGAGAACCTCGACGCACAAAGTTTACGATGGAATTACGAGCGAATCGTTTTTCCCAAAAGGGCGACCAGTCAACCCAACGATCGCCGACTTGGTGTTCTGCCGGAAATCAATCTGCGAAACGGGCAGGTTCATAACAGCCAGATTCAAAACGGCAAGCTGATCTCGCTGGGGACGATGGCTTTGGACGGCAGCCTTGCGCCGGGCGAGACCATCGGCACTTTTCTATTTCGCCTCCAAAGCCGGATGGAGAATGAAACCGGCCCGGTGGTGACCGGTCAGACCATCGCGGAAACGGGCGAGACCCGGGCCCGGATGGATAACTTCATCTTCGGTCCCGGCATCAAGGCGGTGTTGCCGGAACTCGCACGGAAATTTCTGGAAGACCTTCAAGTGGCCGGCAGGGTCGACATTCCGATGCTGCATGTCAAACCGAACCCGCACGGTGGCACCCCCGAATTTCGCGTCGAGATGAATCTGAACAAAGTGAAGATGGCTATCAGCGCCAACTATTGGCTCAGCAGCGTCGAACGTCGCCAGATCGACACTCTGCACGGTTCATTCGACCTGCTCCGCCTCGCCGGCCTCAATCGCGAAAAAACCAAAGCTTTGCAGGAAAAATTCAAGCCGGAAGCGGAAGCCGCAGGCGACGCACCGGGTTCTTCATCGGCATCTGCCAAAGGCTTCATCGACCGCATCGAAAACCTCATTACCCCCTCCCTCATCCGCATGAGCGACGTGGACGGTCAATTCATCTTCACCCAGGATGGCATCGAGATTAAAAATCTCGCCGGCCGAATCGAGCACAACTTTTTTCAGATCGCCGGTCACATCGACGGCTACGGTGCCGACGCTCCGGCGCGGCTGGAAGTGATCGGCGAAGATATTTTCATCCCCCATTCCCCGCGCTACGTCACCGCCATGCCGCGTATTGTTCGCGAGATCTATGAAGTGCTGCACCCGGAGGGATCGGGGAGACTCTGGGTGAAAATGGTCCGCACCGAAACCGGTAAGAAACCGATTCTCAGCGGTGAACTGGAAGTGGTGGAGGGCAGCTTTCTGGTCGAGCCGTTCCCGTACCCGCTGCGGGATGTGACCGGCAAAATTTCTTTCGGGCCTGATGCCGTACACGGCGATCGGCTGGATCTGGTGGACCTCAAAGCCCACGGGGTGAAGGGCGGGCCGAACGAAAACAACTCGGTCACCATCAATGGTCTCATCACCCCGATCGACGGCGACGCGGAGATGGACATCAATGTCACCGGCCAGCATATTCTTTCGGAACCCGCCATCCGCGCCGCGTTGCCGCGCGAAGGACGAGAGGCGTTGGCGGCGCTCGACCCCTCCGGCAAGGGAGATTTTCCAACGTTCCGCTCGGGCATTTTTGCGAATGTGCATCGAGCGGCGGGACCGTATCAACCCTTCACGGTGAAGCTGACGATGGACCTGGAGGATGCCGCCGGTGCATTCAATGGATTCGCTTATCCGCTGGATCATATCGTTGGCCGGGTGATCATCGGCGATGGCTATGTGAACCTGATCCACTGCACATCGAAAAAAGGGGACGCCAGCGTGACGCTGGATGGCGGGCTGACGTTCGGGAAGGGACAACCGCTCGCGCCGGACATTACCCTGACCGCCCGCAACGCCCCGATCGACAAGACGCTGCTGGCGGCGATTTCTCCCGATCGGCGCGAATGGCTGGAGAAGCTGGGCGTCACCGGGAAGCTGGATGTGGATGGGAAGATCATTCTGAAAGCTTCACTCACGCCGCCGAACGAAAAGCCGCCGACCACGCAGTCTTCGGAGGTGGCGGTGGTGATGGATTTGAAGGTGCATGAAGGCGCTTTATGGCCGCATGGCACCAACTATGCGATCTCCGACGTGAATGGCAATCTACGGCTGACGGAGGGCCGGATCAGCTTCAGCGATTTCAAAGGCAATCGCGGCGACGGCACGATATTCGCCGGGGGAAATGTGATCTGGGGAGATCATCATCCGGAACTTTCACTGACCGCGTCCGCCAAAAATCTGTTGCTGGAACCATCGCTGTATCAAATGCTGCCGAAGGATGCGCAGTCCGGTTGGAACGCTGTGCAACCGGTGGGAACCGTCGACGTGGCACTGGAATATGGCGGCGGAAACGCCGGTGCGACATCGCGGCCCGCAACGACGCATCCCACTTCGCAGCCCTCCTATCGCATCGTGCTGACCCCCAATCATCTCGCCGCTACGTTGCAGGAATTGCCGTACAAGCTCACCGATTTGAGCGGTGCGATTATCGTCACGCCGGATCAGGTGACGCTTGAAAACGTGATGGGGAAGCACAACGCCGCGAGCCTTGCGTTCAGCGGCACCGGGCTGAATGGCGATCCGGCGAAGGCAGGTTGGAATCTGAAGATGCTGGGGCGGGACGTGTTGGTCGATGACGAGTTCCGCAAGGCGCTGCCGTTGAGTTTCGC
The DNA here is from genome assembly GCA_025351525.1 of Humisphaera sp. Taxonomy (GTDB): domain Bacteria; phylum Planctomycetota; class Phycisphaerae; order Tepidisphaerales; family Tepidisphaeraceae; genus JANXVV01. Next base: position 24,732 of record JANXVV010000031.1, read on the forward strand.
GCAGTTGCTCGAATCCATGAAGCTTCGCGGCAAGCTGGCGTTCGATTTCGAGAAGCTCGATTACCGGCCCGGCCCGCAGCGCGCCGATGGCAAGCCGGCGCAGGGCGATTTGGATCTGGCGGGGACGGTCTGGTTCAACGGCGCATCCATGGAAGTCGGCATGCCGGTCACGGAAGCGGAGGGTTCGCTGAAATTTGAAACCGGCATCCGATCCGGGAAGCTGGGCGGGTTCAAAGGGAAGATTCAGGCAGGCGCGCTGAAGGTTGCCGCTCGCCCCGCGAAGGATTTTTCCACCGAGTTATTCAAGCCCGAGAAATACGATGCGATTCGGCTGGATAAAATCCAGGGCGGGTTGGCCGGGGGCGAGATCGCCGGTCACGTCGACCTCTCGTTCCCCGACAATGGGGCCTCCCGCTTCGGAGTCGAGTTGGTGTTGCGCGAGGCGGACGTCACGCAACTCACCGGTGAAAAAGATATTCGCGGCCAGGTGACCGCCAGCCTCGCGCTCGAAGGCGCGTGGAACGATCCCACCACCCGGCGGGGCCGCGGGCGGGTCACCGTCGCCGGCCGCGATATGTATCACATCCCCCTCATGCTCGGCCTGATGCAGATCACCAACCTCTCGCTTCCAATCAGCAGTCCGTTCAGCGAAGGCAACGCCCTCTACAGCGTGGACGGCCAGAAAATTACTTTCGAGCAGATTGAATTGCGGGCCAGCAACATGATCATGCAGGGGAGCGGGTCGATGAATTTCGATACGAAGAAGGTGAAGATGACCTTCGTGACCGACAACCCGAATTGGCCGAAGGTGCCGATATTGAACGATTTGATTCAAGGGGCCAAGCATGAGATGCTGCAAATCCACGTCAATGGCACCATCGAGGATCCGAAGGTGTCCGGCAGCGTGATGAACACGTTTCAGACGACGATCGACGAAGTGTTTCGCGGCGGAAATTCTTCGGAGGGATCGAGATCTAAGAAGTAGATGGATGACGATGCGCTTTTAAAAAACGCGTTATCCACCGGAACGCGCGAAGACGTGAAATCACGCCGGGTCGTCGCCTGCGGCTCCGATCCTGGCGTGTTAAGAGAGTGGCACCTCAAACTGAACTGTCAATGTCACAACGTTCGATCCAATGCCTCTGATATTTTCTTAAACAGGCTCCAAAAGCTCGTGAAACGCCATCTCGCTAAATTCTCGAAAAGGGTCGTGCCGATCGTATCGGTGCTGGTGTTTATCCTTGCCGGATGGCTGTGGCACCGGAGTTTTCATGTCGCCGATTATTGCTATCGACTGGTGCCGGAACCGGGCGGGTGCGCCTTGCGCGGGTTCGGTTCCTATCGGGGAGCGATCGTTCTGGCGTCGGTGATCGATCCGATCCCGAGGGAAAATTCAACGCGCTATCGCATGGAGACGTTTGCGATGGGCAACGGCGGCGGCGGGGGAGATTCGATGCTGAAACCGATCCCTTCTTTTTACGTCAAAGCCCTGGGATTTGGGGTCAGTCACGGTCAACTGACACTCAATCTCCCGTTGGCCTGGATGCTTCCCATCCGAACGTATCACGCATTTTACGTGCCCTACTATTTCATCATGCTGCTGGCGGGGATATTGCCGATGCGGTGGGCATGGCGATACCGATCGAGGCAGCGAGTTGTTGTGTAGGCTTCCAGCCTGCATCTGGAATTTATCGCGTTGGAACCGGGTAAAGAATGAAGCAGGCTGGAAGCCTGCACCACAATAAGAAGCAGGCGGAACGTCTGCAAAGCAATTTTTACTTTCCATTGATCCAACCCAGTTCCCGCTTGCCGAAGATTTCTTTATCCAGCGGCCCGATCGGCGCGGCCCAGCGAACGGCGTTGTCGATGATCCGCAGGACATTGGGATCGTGATAGGTCGGGAAAGTTTCATGGCCTGGCCGAAAGTAGACGATTTTTCCGGCGCCGCGCGTCCAGGTGCAACCGCTGCGGAAGACTTCCCCACCGCCGAAACTGCTGATGAGAAAGGTGGATTCCGGCTCGGGGATGTCGAAGTATTCGCCGTACATTTCCTCCCGCGCGAGAATGAAGTGGTCGCCGATGCCCTGCACGATCGGATGGCCAGGCCGGGTGACCCAGAGAATTTCCCGCTCGTTTTCCTCTTCCCGCCATTTGAGATTACAAGTGCTGCCCATGAGTTTGCGGAATATTTTTGAGAAGTGTGCGCTGTGCAGCACGACCATCCCCATGCCGTCCAGCACGCGCTGATGAACGCGATTGACAACCGAGTCCTGCACTTCGTGATGGGCGAGATGACCCCACCAGAGCATGACGTCGGTGTCGTCAAGCAGTTCGGGGGTGCAGCCATGCTCGGGGTCGTCGAGGGTGATGGTGCGGACGGTGAGCTCGGGGCTTTTCCGCAGCGAAGCGGCAAGGGTTTCGTGCATCCCCAGGGGATACAGTTCCGTCACGCGCGGATTAATTTTCTCATGTCGGAATTCATTCCAGATGGTGACGCGGATTGGAAACGACATTAATTACTCCACAAATTTAAATTGGAACCACACGCCGGGAGCGGAGCTGAAAGCGACGCCCCGGATTCCGCAGCGCGTGCCGGAAACCGGTGCGCCGCTTTCAGCTCCGCCCCCGGCGTGTGAGAAAAAGACGAGTTACGTCGCACCTAATTTTTCAAGGTCTTTAAAAAACCCCGGATACGTTTTATTCACGCACTCCGCTTCCCGAATCGCCACGCCCGCAATTCGCGTACCGGCCACCGCGAAACTCATCGCCATGCGGTGGTCCTCATACGTGTCGATCGCGGCAGGCCGCACTTCGCGCGGTGGCGTGATCGTCATGTCATCGCCGTCGATCCGCACCTCCGCGCCGAGCTTTGTCAGTTCGGTGGCAAGAGCGGCGACGCGATCGGTTTCTTTCACGCGCAGTGTGTGCAAGCCGCGCAGATGCGTTGGCCGTTCCGCGAACAACGCCGTCACCGCCAGCGTCTGCGCCATGTCCGGCATACCGAGCATATCGGCTTCAATTCCTTTCAATTTTCCCGTCCCGATCACCGTGATGAAATCCTGCCCGAACAACATATCCGCCCCCATCTGATGCAGCAGGTCGGCGAATCCGACATCCCCCTGCAGGCTCTGTTTGCCAAGCCCTTCGATCGTCACGCTCGCACCCGGATGAATCGCGGCGATCGCGAGAAAATAGCTGGCGTTGCTCGCATCCGGTTCGACGGCGTAATTCGTGGAGGCGTATTTGCCCTGGGGAATGATGATCTGCGCGGGATGGCCCATCGGATCGCGAATCAGGTGCGGGGTCTGGCCGAACTCGTCCATCAGCCGCATCGTCATGGCGACGTAGGGCCAACTGGTCTGGCGGCCTTCCAGATCGATGCGCACTTCGTTGCGGGCATACGGGGCGACCTGAAGCAACGCCGACAGAAACTGCGACGATTGACCGGCGGTGAATTTTAGCAATCCCCCCGGCAATCCATCGGCGAGAATTTCGATCGGAGGGAAACCCGTCTGACCCAAATAGTTCGCGCGTGCGCCAAGATTTCGCAGCAATTCAACGAGTTGACCGATGGGCCGTTGACGCATGCGCGGGATGCCGTCGAGAACATAACGGCCCTGCCCGAGCGCGCACATCGCCGCGATGAAACGGATCGTCGTGCCGCTGTTGCCGCAAAATAAGTCGGTGGATTTCACGGGGAGATTCCCACCTCGCCCACTGACACGCACGGTCTTCGCCACCTCGTCCACCCGCAATTCAAAACCCAGCTTGCCAAGGCAGTCGAGCATGACGATGGTGTCGTCGGCAAACAGCACGTTAGTCAGCGTGCTCTCCCCTTCAGCCAGTGCGGCCAGAACCAACGCCCGGTTCGTTAAACTCTTGGACCCCGGCGGCGTGATCGACGCGCGGAAGGGCGGCTTCAAAGTAGCAATAGTGACATCGCTCATGGCCCGCCAAGCCTACGGAGAATTCGTGGAAAGAAAAGTACTCTGTGCTCTTGTTCCGTGAACTTCACCGTGGCACGGGCTTCCAGCCCGTGTTGACGATCAGAAAACTGAAAAAAGCAAAATAGTTGCAACTCTTCGGGTTAAACCGCTAACACGGGCTGGAAGCCCGTGCCACAAAAAATGATTTGCAACTTTGCCTTCGTTCAAGCGTCCATCACAATGCATCAGCAGTTGAGACATGGAGATTTTTTCCAGCGGCTGTGCCGAAGGCACGCGTTTTTCGGTTTGAATGAAACGCGCGCC
>JANXVV010000042.1 GCA_025351525.1 Humisphaera sp.
CAGCGAGCGCGACATCGGCAGCGGAAAGATGCGCGTGAAAGGCGGCGTCGAGCTTGATGAGCCCTTCGCGTCGATAAAGGTCGGAGAAGGTGAGGCCGTGGGCAAGATTCAGGGGCATTGATGTATTCCGTTACATCCGCAGGGGCGGGGGTTTACTGGGGCTGTGTGGTTCGAGGGTTGCGGGGCTTTCGCCGGGGAAAGCGATCAGCCATCCTTGTTGTTCGCAGTTGTGAAAAATCGGTCGTTTACGTGCGCAAAAGTGCTAACGCGGTCAACCGGTTCAATGGATGAAAGTATAGAGGAAACAATAAGGGTCTCGAAATCTCATCACCATTCGCCTGTCGAATGGGCAACCGAAGATGGTAGCGGAGGCGATGCGCGTTTGGTAGGGAAGCATGAGCATCAGAACCAAATTCAGCCAATAGTCACTCAGGGATATTCTGGATGCGCACGATCAGAAAGCTGAATCTTTTCGCCCTGCGAATGCTGTACGATTCAGCAAATAACATTTGGCGACTCCAGCAAGCACAAAACAACTAAACTCTAGTATTGGTGCGGGTTTCAGAGCGTTTTCAGCCTGAAAACCGCACCAATGCTAGAGTTTGGCAATTTGTCGATCAACCTGCGAACGTAGAAGAAAATAATCCGTGGCCAAATCCTCCAGCAAGAAATCTTCTGCCACCGCTTCCTCCGCCAACATCGGCTTCGAAGCCAAGCTCTGGCTCGCCGCCGACAAGCTGCGCAACAACATGGACGCGGCGGAATACAAGCACGTCGTGCTTGGCCTCATCTTCCTCAAGTACATCTCCGATACCTTCGATGAACATCACGCCAAGCTCGTCGAAGGCAAGGGCGAGTTCAAGGACGCAAACCCGGAGGACAAGGACGAGTACCTCGCCGCCAATGTGTTCTGGGTGCCTTCGGTCGCGCGCTGGGCGCATCTGCAGGCGCGCGCCAAGCAGCCGGGCATCGGCAAGGACGTGGACGATGCCATGGTCGCGCTGGAGCGCGATAACCCGCGCCTCAAAGGCGCGCTCAACAAAAACTATGGCCGCGCCGATCTCGACAAGCATCGCCTGGGCGAACTCATCGACCTTATCGGCTCCATCGATCTCGCCAATGTCGCCAGCCGCTCGAAGGATCTGCTCGGCCGCGTCTTCGAATATTTCCTCACCCAGTTCGCCAGCGCCGAAGGCAAGAACGGCGGCCAGTTCTACACGCCGGCCTGCGTGGTGCGCCTGCTGGTAGAAATGCTGGCGCCGTACAAGGGCCGCATCTACGACCCCTGCTGCGGCTCGGGCGGCATGTTCGTGCAATCGGAAAAATTCGTCGAAGCCCACGGCGGCAAACTCGGCGACATCAGCATCTACGGCCAGGAGAGCAACCCCACCACGCGCCGCCTCGCGGTGATGAACCTTGCACTGCGCGGCATCGAAGCCGACTTCGGCGCCGAGAATGCCGACACCTTTCGCCGCGATCTGCATCCCGATCTGCGCGCCGATTTCGTCATCGCCAACCCGCCCTTCAACGATTCCGATTGGTTCCGCAAAGATGATGACGTGCGCTGGCAGCACGGCGTGCCGCCCAAAGGCAACGCCAACTTCGCCTGGGTGCAGCACTTCATCCACCACCTCGCACCTAACGGCATGGCCGGCTTCGTGCTCGCTAACGGCAGCATGTCCTCCAATCAGTCCGGTGAAGGCGAGATTCGTAAAGCGCTCATCGAGGCCGATCTGGTGGACTGCATGGTCGCGCTGCCAGGCCAGCTTTTTTACAGCACGCAAATCCCCGTCTGCCTCTGGTTCCTCACCAAATCCAAATTCCCCTCCCCCCCGCGAGGGGGAGGGGCTAGGGGAGAGGGGGCTCATTCAGCGCGCAGCACCGACCGCCGCAAACAAACCCTCTTCATCGACGCCCGCAAAATGGGAACCCTCATCGACCGCGTCCACCGCGAACTGACCGACAGCGACCTCCAAAAAATCGTCTCCACCTATCACGCCTGGCGTGGCGACACTTCAACTCCCTCTCCCCTCGCGGGAGAGGGCGGGGGAGAGGGGGTGACGTACACCGACATCCCCGGCTTCTGCAAATCCGCCACCACCGCCGAGATCGGCGCGCACGGCTTTGTGCTCACACCCGGTCGCTACGTCGGTGCCGAGGAAGTTGAAGATGACGGCGAGCCCTTTGAGGAAAAGATGGCGCGGCTTGTTGCAGAATTGAATACCCAATTCGACGAGTCTGCGAAACTGGAAGCGCAAATAAGACTTCAGCTTGCGGCTTTG
>JANXVV010000046.1 GCA_025351525.1 Humisphaera sp.
GTAAACACGGGCTGGAAGCCCGTGCCACAAAATCAGCCATCAATCCATGTTTGAATCCGCCCCCAAATCAAATTCGCGACGATCGGTGATCCGGGATAAATGCCCCGAACGCTTCGGTACCTTCTGGCACGATCTGCGCGCCAGCGGGGCATTCAAAAGTCTGGGCATCGCGGTCATCTTCTGCATCTTGGCCATCGGCATCGTGATGCTGCGCGAGGACGTGGTTTCCTATCGGCCAGGGCAGTACGTTCCGCAGGACATCCTGAGCCGGGTTGACTTTACCTATCACGACCGCGCCCTTCTCGGCAAAGCCCGACAGGATGCGCGCGATAGCCAGCCGCGCGTTTATAAAGCCAATGGTGAACCGTGGAGCGAACTGGAAAAAAGCCTGCTCGATCTGCCGGATCGGTTGGCGGGGAAAAAGTTTGAAGACGTCGATCCTTCTTTGAGTGCCCTGCTTGAACTGGACGGCAACACCGGGGCTTTGAGCGAACTGCTCCTGATCGCATCGGATCCAAAAGAAAAGCAGGCTTACGAGAATCAGGTCAAGGAATATATCGCCGCTTTGATACGTAAGGATCTACTGATCGTCCCTGAAAAAAACTACCGCGAAGAATGGGACAGTGTCACCCGGCGGAATGTGTTGGCCCCCCCCGCCGCCGAAAAATTTAAGACGGCCTTGTATCCCGCATCGGCGACAGTGGGTGACGCCAAGGAGCAGGAGATGCTCCGCGATCTTCACAACACGTTCAGCGTCACCGCTCATGTTTTCTCCGGGTTGAAGGCGGGGAGAATCGTTGCCTTTACCGCAAACACATTGCAACCCACGCACGTTCTGGATGCCGAGCGAACCGCTACCGCCCAAAACATGGCGGCATCGACGATTCCCTCCTCCAAGGCGGATCAGCAGTTTCGCGCCAACCAAGCCATTTTCTTGAAGGGCACGATTGCGGAGCGCGACTGGCAGGTGTTGAAGGCGGAAAAGGAAGCGTTCGTGCGAAGCCTGGGCGCTGCCGCGCTCAAAGCCAAATTAGGACTTGCCGCGACCGTGGTGTTGATGGCGGCGGTGTTGTGCTGGTACATCGGAAAATATCAACCGCGAATCGTGCAGGTGCCCGAACGAGCCATCGCCATGGGCGCGCTGCTCGTCTCCATGCTGTTGCTCGCCCAACTCGCGGCGATCGGCACGGGGCAACTTTACGTCTTCGGGCTGGCCCCTACGATTCTCGTCGCCATGATTCTCGCCATCGCCTACGACCAGCGATTTGCCATCGGCGTGGCGAGCATGCACGGCATCATCGTCACCGCCGCTCTCGATCAGGGAATCGGCTTCTTCCTCATCCTGTGGATCGGGATCCTGACCTGCGGCTTCCTCATCGACGAAATCCGCACCCGCAGCCGACTAATTGAAGTGGGCGGTGCGACGGCACTGGCGATGATCCTGGCCACGATCGCCGCCGGGGCGATGTCGCTCGATCCGCGATCGTTCATCGCGAGAAACTGTCTCTACACCGGAGCGGCCGGGCTGTCGGTTGGTTTCATCGTGCTGGGGATTCTGCCGTTCATCGAAAAAGCGTTCAAAATAACGACCGGTATGACGCTTCTGGAATTGGCGGATGCGAGTCAACCTTTGCTTCGTCGTCTGTCATTGGAAGCGCCGGGCACTTACAACCACAGCCTCCAGGTGGCGACTCTTTCCGAGGCGGCGGCGGATGCGATCGGCGCAAATTCGCTGCTCTGCCGGGTCGCCGCTTATTACCACGATGTGGGGAAGATCAACAAGGCCGATTACTTCATCGAGAATCAGACGGACAACCGCAACCGCCATATCCATCTGTCGCCGAACATGTCGTTTCATATCATCATCGGCCATGTGAAAGACGGCATGGCGCTGGCGAAGGAATACAACCTTCCCTCGGTCATCCTGCCCTTCATTCAGCAGCATCACGGCACCACGCTGATTTTATACTTCTTCGACAAAGCCAAAAAGCAACAGGGTCTGCTTGAACCCGAGGGGACCGAGGTTTCGGAGATGCAGTTCCGTTACAGCGGTCCGAAACCGAAGAGCCGTGAGATCGCGATTCTGATGCTCGCCGATGCCGCCGAAAGTGCCACGCGGGCCGAGCGCGAACCGAGCCATGCCCGCATCGAGCAGATCGTGCATGATCTGGCGATGGCCCGGCTTCTGGATGGTCAGTTCGACGAAAGCAACCTGACGATGCGCGATCTGGAGTTGGTCGAGCGCACGCTCGTGAAAACGCTCACCGGCATTTATCATGGTCGTATCGCGTATCCGTCCACGATGCCGAATCCGACCAAGTCTGCGCTATCTTTGTCCAAACCGCCGTCGCAGGCGGCGGGCGGGGTGGTGGCGTAGAACACCATCACCTTTTCGCAGACGCCTCTGGGGAAAGAGAATTTGAGAGTTTTTTGATAGCTCTCGAACCAAAGTGCCCCGCCGGACAGGCAGAGGAGCAGCGACAGTAAAAGCAGAAGGTTCGATACTCTGTTTTTCATGACACACGAATTGTACCCGCCGTTGTGTTTCGTCGCGATCAGTTTGCCTCTCCCACCGCTTCCCATTACCTTTCCCCTCATGCGAATTCAATTCTGCGGCGCGGATCGGACCGTCACCGGGTCATGCCATCTGCTGGAGATCAATGGGTTGCGGATTTTCCTGGATGTGGGGATGTATCAGGGCCCGCGCGACGAGGCACGGCGACTGAACGAGCATCTGCCGCCTTTTGCCGCCGGGGTGGATGCGGTGGTGCTTTCGCATGGGCATTTCGATCATTGCGGCAAACTGCCGGTGCTGGTGAAGGCGGGGTACAAGGGGCCGATCTACTGCACGCCGGCGACGGCGGCGGTGGCGCGGGTGGTGCTGCAGGATGCGGGGACGATTCAGGAGGAGGATGCGCAATATCTCAATCGCCGGTCGCGCGATCCGCAGGATCAACCGCTCGATCCGCTGTTTCGGCGGACGGACGTGGCGGCGGTGTTGAAGCTGTTCAAACTCGTCAAATACGGGCAGAAGACGGATTTGGGAAAGGGCGTTTCGTTCACGTATTTTGATGCGGGGCATATTCTCGGGTCGGCGTATGTGGTGCTGGAATGGGCGGAGGCGGGCAAGCCGCACAATCTGCTTTTCACTGCGGATGTCGGACGGTATGGCGCGCCGATCCTTCGCGACCCGCAACCGTTGCCCGGCGTGTTCGAGACGGTCATCACCGAAAGCACCTACGGAAATAATTCCCATGGTCCCATCGCGGCGGTGGAGCCTCAGTTGCTTGACGCGGTGAAATGGTGCATCGAAAAGAAAAGCCGATTGATTGTGCCTTCGTTCGCGGTCGGGCGCACGCAGACGATGCTGTGGTATCTGCAAAAGTTCATCGCCCAGAAATCGATCCCGGAGATTCCGGTGTTTGTCGACAGCCCGATGGGGGTGGAAATCAGCCATATCCACAGTGAATTCCGCGAAAATTACGATGATGAGACGAATCAGTTGATCGGGACCAAGGATTTGTTCGGCCTGTCGCGGGTGACGTTTGCCTCGAGCTCGCAGCAGAGCAAGGACATCAACAGCCAGCGCGGGCCCTGCGTGATCGTGGCTTCCAGCCCGACGTGCGAGTTCGGGCGGGTGTTGCATCATCTGGTGCAGAGCGTGGAGCGGGCGGATGACATGGTGGTTTTTGTGGGATGGATTCCGCCGGAGACTCTGGGAAGGCGTTTGCAGAATGGAGACAAAAAGGTGCGGATTCTGGATCGATGGTTCGACGTGCGATGTCAGGTGCGGACGATCCATGGGCTCAGCGCCCATGCGGATGGGGATGAATTGCTGCGCTTCCTCGGCCCGACCTTGAAGCCGGAAACGACGGCGTACATCGTGCATGGGGAAGTGGATCAAGCGGAGGGTTTTGCCGGTCGACTGCTGACGGCGGGGATCGGTCACGCGATCGTGCCGGCGATGGACACGTCGATTTTCACGATCGCCTCTTCGACGTCCAAACCGGTGGCGGGCGTGATGCGGACGGATGGGGATTAAGGAACGGGCTCGAAATAACTTCCGCATAGGGGTCGGGTGCCACAGGTCGCGGTACTCCGAGACCTGTGTCTTTCGGCCAAGCCGGCACAGGTCTCGGAGTACCG
>JANXVV010000075.1 GCA_025351525.1 Humisphaera sp.
CCGCTGTAAAATAAGGCCAATCCCGGCCCGGTCATCATCAGCACGAGTGCGGAACTGACGAGCATCCAGGCGGTGTCACCGCTGTCGATTTTCCAGGCGGGGTTGTCGATGACGACGCCGCCATCCTCCCCGCGCAACGCGGGCGCATTGACGGCGCTTGGCGAGGCATCGAGTGCGAAGATCCGGGGTGAAAGGGTCAGCATGAAACACACGGCCAATAGGACAAGAAGCGTCCGGTGGGACGCTTGGTGCGCGAGGAGCATGAGGGTTCCTTCTGTCGTGGGCGGTTAGACCACGACGCGAACAGAAAGCTCCCGAAGGCCCGGTTGGTTGACGGGCGTAATCGGGTTGGTTCCGGCTTGCAGTTCGAGCGACACGCCCGAACTGCAAGCCGCAGTTAAAAAGGGATTGCACGTCCACCCCCAAGCCCGACGGTCACCGGCTACGGTCAGGGGCTGAAAGCGATTCCCACGGAATTTGTCAGTTGTCAGTTAAGAACAGCGTTCGCATTCGATTAACAACGGACCACTGACAACGGACAACGGACAACGGACAATTAAATATCACAACGCCTGTTCGTCCGTTTCACCGGTACGAATCCTCACAACCCGTTGAATGGGATAGACGAAAATTTTTCCGTCGCCCACTTCGCCGGTTCGGGCGGCTTCGACGATGGCGGTGATCGCCTTATCGGTTTCCTCGGATTTCACGCAGATCTTCAGCAGCACTTTCGGGACGAAGCCCACATCCATCTTGGCACCCCGGTAGCGCTCCGTGTGCCCCATCTGTCGGCCGAAACCCTTGGCTTCCAGGGCGGTCACCCCGAGGATTCCCATTTTCGCCAGAGCGGTTTTGACGGCATCCAACTTGTGTGGTTTTATGACGGCTTCGATCATCTGCATACCAATCTCCTGTCACGGGTTCCCGACAATGGCCGCAGTGTTTTTTTCCGATGGAACACGCTTGCCAAGCCAAAGTCGATTGGCATCTTAACGACTTCAACCGGGTTTGCGCGATCGCAGGTGAGGAGACGACCGAACCCGCGTCCCGACGAACCAGAGTATTTTACGACTCCGTGTGCTTTGATGCCGTTTGCGGTCTATCCGCCCAGTCCCCTGACGGCGACACGGCTATGCCGCAAGCGGCAAAGACAGATTCATTAAATCGAAAAACGCATTAGCCCGACACAGGATATCGCTTTATCAACAACGACTGTGCCGAAAATTGCAACGCAGTAAAATTGCTAAAAAGTGTCGGGAAAAAGGCGGAAAGGTCTCCAAAAATGAGGCATAGGGCAGATTCTTGCACGCGACTAATTCGATGAACGCTTTTTTATAGCCCTGATTCGCTGCACAACGATAGCGCCTCGCGTGATTCGTCCATTCAAAATGCCTTGAAAATAATCGCGTCAGAGCGGAACCCACCCGAATTTCATTTCCATCAATTGGATTATCCCACTTCCGACAAGACATGCTCGGCGACAAAAATCGGGACAACCGACGCGATACCCAGGGCGATCGCATCGCTGGGTCGGCTGTCGACGTCGACCATCTTTTTGCCCTGCCGAATGTGGATGCGGGCGAAGAAGGTGTGGTCCTGCAGATCGTTGATCTCGATGCGATCGATATTGCCGCCCATGGCTTCGATCACGTTGGCCATCAGATCGTGCGTCATCGGGCGGGGGGTGGGAATGCCCTTAAGACGCCGGTCGATCGCCATCGCTTCGGGGCTGCCGATGACGATCGGAAACTTCCGCTCGCCATCCACTTCTTTAAGGACAATGATCTGCTGATCCTGCATTTCACTGATGATGATTTTGTGTAGCTCCATCTGAACGGACATGGGCCATCGCTCCTAAGCCTGGCGCTTTTTCGCAACTCGTTGCAGGACTTTCCTTAAAGTAGAAACGGGACAAGAGGGTGTCAAGTCTTAAAGCTTCCCGTGCCGTTAAAAATACGCGACCGGATCAGTCGCGTTGACCTTCAATCGCTCGCGTGTCAGGATACTCCACGAACCGATTGAAACGCATCTGGAGCCATTGAACATGGAACTTCCCCGTCGATCCCGCGGAGACGAATTGCTCCGCCCCGAACAACTGGCAAGCCTTCGCATGCGTCTGCGGCAAGTCGCGGCCAGGCATGATCTGGTTACCGTCATCGCCTGCGCCTTCGATCACCGCACCCGCATGTTGCCGTTCATCTATGCGGACACGCGTATGGCACCGGCGGGGGTGCGCTCGATCGGATCGGCAATGGTCGATGCGGGGTTCCCCAAAACGCGGATCGTGTTGCAGCAGTGGAACAGGCGGTTCAAACCGTCGCAGATGAAACTTGATGGCCGGGTACCCGATATTTTCATGGTGTCGAGCATGGGACTCCACTCTGACATGTGCATGGAAATGATTCGCGACGCACGGCGGATCGACGCGGCCCATCGTCCGCTCATCATCGCCGGGGGGCCGCACGCGGTGTATCAGCCCTACGAACTGTTCAGCGGCAATCCCGCCGACCCGACCCGCGCGGATGTGGTCGTCACCGGTGAAGAATATGTGCTGCTGAATCTTCTCGAAGTAATACTCTCCGTGCGGGCGGAGGGCGAATCGATGCGGTCGGCATTTTATCGCGCAAGGGATGGCGGTGCGCTCGACGAAGTGCCGGGCCTGGTCTATCCGCGCGGGGATCGCGATGGCATCCCGGATGAGCTGGTGGACACCGGCATCCAACGCCTGCTGGGCAATCTCGACGAAATGGCGGACTCGGTGCATGGCTATCGGCTGCTCGAATCCCCCAGCCGGCGGGCCACGCTCGGTTCCGTTGCCGTCGCCGCCAACCGCATCCGCCGGCTCAGCCCGATCAGTTCGATCGTACTCACCTTCGGCTGCAAATTCGCCTGCCAGTACTGCCCGATCCCCGCTTACAACCAGCGCCAGTACCGCACCAAAAGCAGCGGGCGGATGGCCGAGGAAATGTGGCGGCTGAACAAGGAGTATGGCCTGAAATATTTCTTCGGCGCGGACGACAATTTCTTCAACAGCAAAGAGCGCACGCTCGATATCGTCCAGACTCTGGCCCGCGCCGAATTTGACGGCACCCCGCTCCGTAAAAAGATCCGATGGCATACCGAGGTGACCGTACACGACACGCTTCAGATGAAGGAGCATCTGCCGCTCATTCACGATTCCGGCTGCCGTGCGCTTTGGCTGGGTGTCGAGGACATGACGGCGACGCTGGTGAATAAAGGCCAGAGCGTCGACAAAACCCAGGAGGCATTCAAGTCGCTGCGCGATGCCGGCATCTGCCCGATGCCGATGATGATGCACCACGATTCGCAACCCCTCTATTCACGCGGCACGAATTATGGCCTGATCAACCAGATCAACCTCCTCCGCAAAGCCGGCGCGGTCTCATTGCAAGTATTGATGATGACCCCGTCCGCCGGGACCAAGCTTTTCGAGCAATGCTTCACCACCGGGCAGGTCTTCAGCCGGGTCGGTGGGATAGAGGTGCGACCCCATATGTACGATGGCAACTACGTCGTCGCCTCCAGCCATGCCCGCCCGTGGCATAAGCAGTTGAACATGCTGATCGGCTACGCCTCGTTTTATAACCCCGTCTGGCTCGCCTGGAATCTGCTTCGGAAAAAGACGAAAGTTTCGCAGAAGGCTGCGGGGATGCAGATCGTGGGAATGCTGGGACTCATTCAAACGATTCGGCGAACGTGTACGTGGTCGATTCGGTTGGCGTTTGGCCGGATCGTTCGGTTGACCCATCCGCCGACGAGCGCGATCCCGATGAGGAGTGTCGAGGGGGAAAGTGCGAGCCATGCGGGGTTTGAAGGTCCGATTCCGATCACGGTGAAGAAAGGGAGAGTGGTGAGATTGCCGATGGCAAGTTGATCGAGGCATTCAAAGACTGTCTTCGCTGAAGTTAGCGCGGTTCTCGACTTTCCATGCCGCTTGCGGCTTAACCGTTGAACATGTCGTACGGCTAAGCCGCAAGCGGCAAAGACTTACTCTTCATGGGCGTGAGCGATATCCACGATTGTCGAAATATCCTGCCTTATCGCGATGGTTCCCCGACAAACGAAACGATCACTCCCTCATTCATCGTCCAATTCAAATCGAACTCCCTACCCTGTCCTAATTCCATTCCCCCCCTCTCATCGCGAACCCCCGCGACACTGTTGACAAAGCATAGTTTTATCGGGAGGGTCTGGGTCTTCAAACCCACGGCGTTGCCGCCGCCTACTTGTGAGCCGGAGACCTCCGGATTCAAACAAAGACACACAATCGTCCGGTCCCCCTTTTTCCAGTAGGTGATTTCATAACCGTGGAACGATTCCCCGGCATCTTTCAGGTAGACCCACCTCGAAATTCCCGCCGTCGCGATATGCCGAATGAAAATGTCCCGCTTCAGGCTCGGCTCGAACCCCTCCACCCTAAATGCATTGTACCATTGCGGTGACAGATTCATCAGCACCGCCTTTCCTTTGCCATAGTGATTCACACTTTCCACAGGCATCTTCCGCACCACTTTGTTGTAGCCGCTGGAGTCCTTCACACAGCTGTTTTTGTTCGTCAAAAACTCCCGGTAGGTCTTCCACCCGAAGTTGACATCCTGATCGACCTCACACCAGAGGTTTCCACCAAAGACATCCGCCGCCCGCAGCTTCGGATCGAGTTTGACGCCAAACATCTGATCGAGGGCACCCTGCCGGCGACCTTTGCCATGCTGGTCCCACAGTCCGGGCATATAGTCGGCGATGACTGTGCCGCCCGCACGGCAGAAGGCCTCAATCCGTCCGGCCTCGACATCGGATAGACAGAGACACGCGGGCAGAATCAGCACCTTGTACTCCGGTGGCACCCCGTTCTGAATCACGTCAACATAGCTGAGGAAGTTGTACTGCAGGCCGGAGTCCCGCAACATATTCTCCCAGGCACGGCGGACCATGTGTGAGGCTCCCAATCGTTCATCCCCATTGCGATTCGTCCATGATTTCCCGTGCGCCTCGGCGTCGAGAATCCAACCGAGCTGAATGGAGGCATGGCTATAGTAGATCGCCACGCCGTCGTGAATCCATTCCGCCTTCGCCAGCAGAGGCCCGATTTTTCCGCCCGCTTCCAGATAATGCGGGGCTACCTCATCATGCCACGGTTTGGGCTTGTCGCCGTCAAACCAACCTTCGACCCACCCGATGAATCCGCGGTTGCCATGCGCAAGGTAGTACCAGGTCTGCCAGATATCATCGGCGGCGGAGCGATGAAAATGACTGGTCACCGCCGGGATCGCATTGTGCGGATTGAAGGAGCGGATGATCGACTGCGATGAACCTATGTTGTACGCCTCGATAAACTGCACCTTCCGCATGATCTTCGCATAATCGTACCCGCCGAATGCGTCGGGACACTGGCCACCCACGAAACCGCAGGGGGTGGCGGGGTCGATGCCGTTGGTGTACTCGACAAGGTCTCCGAGAAAATCGTTCCAGTATGAATCGTTGAAAGTCCATTGGTCCATCAGCGGGCTTGCGTCAAAGTCACCGACATTCCAAGTCTTCAGTTTCGGTCGGATGCCATCGTAGGTCACCCATTGCTTTTGTATCGGCGCGGCGGACCCGTAAATCTCCTTCAGCCAGTTGGGATAGGCATCCTTATCGTCGGTCACAGACCACATGGTGGGATGAACGAAATGGCCCCAGGAGATTTCATCGTCCAGCGCGTAAGCGGCTCGCGAGGGAGAGACCTTCACTTTTTCGAGGTGTTCGGAAATCAAACCCTTCAGTGTCGTGAACATCGCCGCGTTGACAGGGTTGGTCCTCACTCCGCCACCATGAAGGTCCTTCAAATGCGGCTTGATCTCGTTGCCGTCCCATAGGTGCAGGTAGTGCTTTGAAGCAACATGGTCGACATAGAACCGGTACTTGAATCGATCAATCCAGTCGAGCTTGCCGGTTTTGGATGATTTGGAACTGACGTCTCCATGGTCGAGAAACGCGCCGTTGTAACCGTGATCTGCGGACCATTTCCCCGAAGCCGCTGTATAACCCACCGTCCACTGATAGGTCCACGGCATGTAAGTCCACGAGGGGAAAGCCGAATAACACCACTCTTTGTCCTGCTTGACCCGCTGGAAATCTTTGGACGTGTTGACGTATTTCTCATAGGCGTCGTCATTTGCCACGTCAGTAGCCGCGGCTTGAACCGGAAGGGTCAAAGACAGGAATAGGATGACCAGCCATATCAGCCTGAAACGATTGGGTCCGGGTTGATACGTCATGGGAAGAATGTTTCGAACTGCGTAAGTCAATGGCTCTTATTCACCGGTGTCGGGCTTGCCGACCCGTCGCGATATAATTCTGCTTTGGCTCGCAGCCCCTGGTTCTCGAAGCTGATTCCAAAGTTTGCACTCCCTAATTGGCGTATGGTCGGCGGCACGACAGGGCCGAGCCTGGGTGATTCGGGGCAGCCGTATTCAGTCGACTCCATGGTTTGCAACTTCTCGTTCCAGACGTAGGTTCCTCCAGCCGGATCGATCAAATGCATTTGCCAGAGTCGCTGGTGGACTTGCACCGGATCCTTGTCGGGGAAGAGACGCTTCCATTCATTGAGGATCGGCAGATTCTCCCAGGCCTTGTTCCGAAGTTCCGGCCCGATCGATGAATTCATCATGCTCGTGACTACTTTTGTGAGTCCCTTCGCATCGAACTGCGCGCACAATTGATCACCCAGCCATGGCCGGGTCGTCGGAGCGGCAGCCGGCTGGGTAGCCGGTTGAGTGCTCGGAGTAGCCTGTCGATCCATTGCGCGCTTCATCAGAACTTCGCTGGGTGTGATGAGCAATGCGCCGCCGACGGTTGAATAGTAGATGGCGGCGTTGGCGATCTCCCTGGATTCCCGCTTGGCCCGCTCGGTCGGAGTGATTTTGACGTAGGGAGTGTCCTTGTACATCTGCGGCTCCCAAACGGCCATGCCGGGTGCCGACTGGTCGACGAATGCGTGTACACCCGCAAGGAACGCCGTCAGTATCAGCGCGTTGGAGGACTGGATGTAAATGGCGATCGGCAGCTTGTCCATGTGATCGCGATAGAACACTTCGGGCTCCCTGGCCTTCAGTGCTTCCTCCCAAATCGGGTCATTATCAACGTAGAAACCGGCGGTGGGTCCGATCCAGGAAAGAGGCTCGACTTTCATCTGCGGGACGAAGGTGGCCGCCATGGAGCCGAAACCTCTCATGCGTTCCGACTTTCCGTTGATGGCCAGCGCCAGATGAAAAAGAGCGTCATGCGGATCGCCGCTACCCGGGAGTATGCGGACCCCTTTGGAGATTTCGATCAGCGCGGCATAGTCGCTGTTGGCGATCAGCGGCATCACCGTCATATCGGCGGTCAATACCGCGGGCGTGACGCCTAATCGGATGGCGATCGGATCGAAGTAGTTTCGCCAGTTCTGCTGATAGGTATCCCGCCAGCGGGTATAGGTGTCCGCCTCGGGTTGGGTGACTTTTGATAATTCCAACTCGAGGATGGGAGTCATGAACTCCATTGATCCGTAGACCGATGAGACGACCCCGTCGGCAGTCATACGCAGATCGCCGGTTTCGGGCAGATTGGCGTCGGGGTGGACCGGCCCCTCCATTACTTTTCCGGTGGCAATCTCGACGGCATGACGGGCCTGGATTTCCGCCATCACCGCCGCCGCTCGGGTACGGCGCGAATCCCCGATCCGCCATCGCGGTGAACACCAGCGGCGAATGGTGGCATCGGTCAGCACGATCAATCCAGTCTCGCCGGCTTCATCGTGCGGATAGCGGACGCGGAAAAAAGTGTATTCCGGCGCAGTCGCCAGGGCGGGACTTTTGCCGGCCTGCACGTCGACCAGCCTCTGAAGCTGTGCCAGCGAGTTGGTCACCACCACCGCCTTGCCGACCGTCGCCAGATAGGCGCAGATGCGGCGGTCGGGCGATACGAAGCCGATATAGGAGACATCGTGTACCTTCCCATTGACGGCTTCCGCCGATCCGCCTGCCGAAGCCAATCCCATTTGCGCAGACAGCAGACTGTATAAGGCGGGACTGTCCTTCGGGTCGAACAAAATCGCCACATCGGCCCCGATTCGAAGATAGGGATCGGATCCGGTGATGGCGACACCCGCGATCAGCTTCGGCCCGAGCAACCTGCCGATCGCGCTCAGGGGCAGGCACAGTTGTCGCTGGTACCGCAGCTTCGTCCCGGCATCCTCGCCTCTCGATTCGGCGAGTTGAAGCACCGGTGTACCCTGCCGATCAGCCTCCTCCATGAGCGAGAGTGTTGCATCGAAACTCGGCAGAAAAATCGCGTGCTGGTCGATGGGAATCACCGCGGCCAATGAATCGGTCACCGGGTGCTCGCCGTCAATCAGCGGCTTCCAATCCATTTCTTTCACCGTGATTCCCGCCAGCGTTTCGATGGTCACCGTGGCCTCGTTGCTGCCGGGGCGGGGCAGAAGCGCGCGATCGAGCTGCAGATTTTCGCTGACCGCCCGCCCCCCGCTGAACAGCGAGTAGGTGTCTTCGAGATCAGTATTGGATGGACGGTTTGGCGGGCGGTTGTCGTCTTTGTCAGTCTTTCCCAGTTCGCGTCGGGATTCATTCGACTGATGTCTAAACCAGGCGGCACCGGGAAGATTCTTTTCGAGCAGCGATTCGTAGTGTTGCAACTTCCCCTGCAAAAAAGCCTCGCGGCCTTTCGGGTCGGCAGCCGATGCAGGCACGGTAAATCGCAACGCCACACGGGATTGCCAATCCTCCGCCGGAACGAGAAGCTGCCCGGCAATATCTTTTCCGGCCGGCGCGCGGAGGACCACTGTCCCTTCATAGGTTTGCCCGTTGGCCCATGCCTGGGGAGACCATGAACCATTCGGGTAGGTGATGTAAGCCTCAACCTCGCGCGGGTTCACCCCGTCCGGCCTGACCTGCGGTTCAACGAGGATCCCGGTCGCATACCATTGACCCTCTAATTTGGGCTGAGGAATCTTGCCGTCAATCAGTTTCAAATCCTTGATCGGCAGGGAATAAAAAGCGTCCTCGGCCCGTGCGTGATTCGCGGCAAACATCAGGGCAAAAATGAGCACGACACCCATCTGAAACGACCTTCGCATAGCGACCTCTCATTCAGAAACGAGGCTGACAGTCCGCGACGCATTATCTCTCACCGTCAGATTTGACGCGGCTCGAAAATTCCGAAAAGCCGCAGCGACGGTGCGTTCATGCTAACCAATCATGCAAGACACTGCGAACGTGGGCGCGGCATCATTTGGGAAAGTATTGATCGCTTGCTCGACGTCACTTTTGGAAACGGAGGGGCGGGTCCGTTAGACTCCATGGATGGTCTCCCGCGACGAAATCATTTTGGACTATCTCGAGCGCCTGCCGTATCCGCCGTACCCGATTCAGGAAGAGGCGCTGTATGCGTGGGCGGCTTGCGAGCAGGGGGTGCTGCTGTCGGCCCCGACCGGCACCGGCAAGACGCTGGTGGCCGAGGCGGCGGTGTATGAGGGTTTGCGGACGGGCACGGGTGTTTATTACTCGACGCCGCTGATCGCATTGAGCGATCAGAAGTTGCTTGAATTGCAGGACACGGTGGCGCGATGGGGATTTGATCGGGATCAGGTGGGGTTGGTCACCGGGCATCGCACGGTCAACCCGCGCGCGCCGATCAAGGTGGTCGTCGCCGAGGTGTTGCTCAATCGACTGCTCCATCCCGAGGCCTTCGATTTCACCGGTGTGGGGGCGGTGGTGATGGACGAGTTCCACAATTTCAATGAGCCTCAACGCGGGATTGTCTGGGAACTGGCGCTGTCACTCTTGCCCGCGCACGTTCGCGTGATGCTCTTGTCGGCGACGGTGGGTGCGGCGTCGGAGTTCGTCAACTGGATGGCCCGCAGCCTGGATCGCCGGGTGACGCTGGTCGAGGGGACCGAGCGCAAGGTGCCGTTGCATTTCCATTGGATCGGCGATGAGCTGTTGCCCGATTTCATCGAGCGGGTTGCCCGGGGCGAGGATTTGCAGCGCAGGACGCCGGCGTTGGTTTTCTGTTTCGACCGGGAACTCTGTTGGAGCACCGCGGAGATTTTGAAGGGGAGGGATCTGTTCGTGGAAGGACAGCGAAAGACCTTGCTGGACCGACTCGAGGCATTCGACTTTGCCATCGGATCGGGCAATCGGCTGCGGACGTTTTTGGCGCGGGGCATCGGCATCCATCACGCGGGATTGCTGCCGCGCTATCGCCGGGTGGTGGAGGCGCTGTTTCAGGAAAAGCTGCTGACGGTGTGCGTCTGCACGGAAACGCTGGCCGCCGGCATCAATCTCCCGGCAAGATCGGTGGTGCTGACGACGCTGGTGAAAGGCCCGCGCGACAAGAAAAAAATGATCGACGCCAGCGCCGCCCAGCAGATGTTCGGCCGGGCGGGTCGGCCCCAGTTTGACACCGAGGGCCACGTGTTCGCCGTCGCGCATGAGGACGATGTCAAGCTGGCCCGCTGGAAGGAGAAATACGATTCGATCCCCGAGGAGACGAAGGATCCGGGATTGATGAAGGCGAGAAAATCGCTGGCTAAAAAGAAGCCGACCCGCCGGGCGGGTTTCACGTATTGGAACGCCGAGCAGTTCGCGAAGTTGCAGACGGCCCCGCCCGTCAAGCTGGCAAGCAAGGGAAAACTTTCGTGGCGTTGGCTGGCTTACCTGTTGGCCGCCGATCCGCGGGTCGAATTGATCCGGCAGGTGATTCGCCGTCGACTGATGGATGGGCCGACCATCGAGGCGGAGTTGAAACGGCTCACCAAGATGTTGGTGACGCTCAGCCGGATGGGGATCATCGTGCTCGATCCACCGCCCCCGGCAAGCTGGCAGCAAGCGGTTGAGCCTGCGGCGGGTCTGTCCGCCGGCGTGGAATCGGAGGATGCAGCTAGCACCGAATCATCGGATGACTCGGAAGACACTGTTGAGATGGCCCCCGCCACACCGGAGGGAATCGGCTCATTGCGGGATCGGCTCAAGCTCGGCAATCCCGCCGAGTCTACCTTGACCTCGACAAAGGCCGGCGCCAATGGCGGGGTCGACAAGTCCGCACTTGTCCACCCCGAACCTTACGAGCCTGTGTCGGCCACACCGACGGACAAGCTTCAGCAGTTGATGATCTTCCGAGCGGTCCATCCACTCTATGGCCTGTTTCTCATGGACTATCTCGGGAAAGCCGACTCCCACGAGTTGATTCAGATCCTCGAAAGCCTGCTGGAGATGCCCGGTTCGGTGGCCAAATCGGTTCGAGTGCCGTGGCCGGGTGAGTTGCCGCCGGGCCGGCTGAGCAACGAGGTGGTAGACCCGGCGATTCTCACGGGCGGGTTGGCGACGCTGGAGGAGATGTATCCCCAAGCCGACCAAAGCGACCTGCCGCCGGAGCTACGCCAGTATCCGATTCCGCTGGCGCAAAAAATGAAGATGCTCTTCGAGAACACCATCGATCATGCCGGCGGGCTGTTCATCACCCCCGTCTGGGCCGTCGGCGATCTGCTCGAGCACGGTGGGGACTTCGACAAATATGTCCGCTCGCGCGACCTGCTCAAGCAGGAAGGCATCCTCTTCAAACACCTGCTGCGGATGATTTTGCTGTGCGGTGAATTTGCCCGGATGACGCCCGCCGATGTCGATCCCGTCGATTGGAAGGCGAGTCTGGCCGGGATCGCGGAAACGCTGACCGTGGCCTGCCGGGCGGTCGATTCGCAATCCACGGATGAGATGTTGAAGGAGCTGGAACGCGGTGGGGAGACGCGGGAGTGAATGCGACTTCACGAATCGATGATGGAGATCGATGGCTCGGACGAGGAAGGGGAGATGAGAAACTCGAAACGCGAATTCAGAAAAAAGCCCGAAGGGGAAAATTCAAAGCTCGAAACGGAGGGGATCGACTGCTTTGAGTCCTTCCTGATTTCGGGCTTTCTTCAGTTCCGCCTGGAGCTTTTTTCTGATTTCGAGTTTCTGGTTTCGAGTTTCCCGGACTCTCCCCCTCACCCCGCCGATACCCCCATCGTCACCCCGTTCACATAGCCCCCCTCCGGCGTGCGCGCCCCGGGGTCGCCGTCGCCGATCACCGCCGTGTCGCCCACCGCCACCGCTCCGCCCGGCACCACCTCCGCCGCGGTCCCGGCGTTGAATCCCCCCGCGTTCAGCGCGGCCCCGTTGAACGTCCACGAGACCGGCGGGCTGCCGAGGTCGATGTTCACCGCCCGGTCGAAGAACAGCAGGATATCCCCGCCCGCCGACAGGATGATCTGCGTGACATTCGCGTTCGCCGGCGCCGGCGGCGGCCCGGGCACCGGCGTCACCGGCGCGACCCAGCCCCCGTCGAGGTTCTTCAGCGCCGCGGGATTGTGATGCTTGCGGGGAGGGCGGAGAGGCATGGGGATCCTGAAGAAGTGGTTAGTGGAAAGTGGATAGTGGATAGTGGGGAGGGGAAGAAGGGGAGTAAGCGGAAAGTAGGCGATGGTCAGTCCTGGGTTGCCGGTGAACCACGCCGAATGGCATTTGCATTCACTCTCC
>JANXVV010000088.1 GCA_025351525.1 Humisphaera sp.
GGCGTCGGTGCAGAACAGGCTCAGCCCGATGATCAGCCAGACGCCGATCTCATCGGGCACGACGGGACAACCCCTTGCCCCAGACCGGGTCTTCTTCAACACCTTTTTGACCAGACGCGGGGAAATGATGGACTTCAAGGCGCGTGTCCGCTGACGGCGGGACAGTTCGGCCGCGTGGGCCGACATAGACAGACGCAACATTGCAGCCTCCTTGCCACATGGCGTTTACACACCACCAGCGTGGCGGGAGGCCGCCTGTTTTGTCAATGGTGATTGAACGGTATTGACGCGAGCGTGGGACATGCTCCCCGCCTAAACTGCCCGATGGTTGCGTCGATGGAGCGAATGAAGAGGTTCAGCTTCGGCGTCTCATCATGAGGACTGATGCGTATTCCGTATCAAATGCACCGTAGTCATTACCTCCCGCTGGTGGAGGTGGTCGTTCTCGGCACTCGCTTCAATGCGTCTATGAACGCAGTCATAGATACCGGTGTCGTCCGATCTGTTTTTCCAATGTCAGCCGCACGGGACGCCGGCCTATCTTTGGAATCTGGTAAACCGGAGGCGGTAGTCTTTGGGGGTTCCGCCGCGATCGGAAGGCTCATCAAGACATACGTCCTGATCCATGGTCGTCGGTTCGACCTCGACATTCTTTATGTCGAAGACGAGAAGCTTAAACTGGACTATGCGCTTCTGGGACGGGAAACGTTCTTCAATCAGTTCAACGAAGTTGCGTTTCATGAACGCACGCTTGAACGCAACGTACATTTCAGAGGTTAGTCATGGCAAAGCCCGCGTACAAATTCACTGAGTTCGTCGATTTGCTCCTCGTCGCCCTCTACGAGACTGACCAATCAGACAACGGAAACGAGTTCCAAAACTTAGAGGCGTTGGCAGCAACGATCAAGGGCGAGGTTCCGCAGGATTGGGTGTTCGACGCTGCCAAGGTGTTGGAAATGCGGGCGTTGGCAGACTGCATTTTTACCTTCGGGGCCACCCATGCCAAAATTTCCGGCCAAGGGCGGTTGTACGTCGAAAGCGGGATGGGCTTTACGAAGAAGGCCCAGGAATCACCTCCGACGTATTATCACGTGACGGTGTCCGGCTCGGGCAATCAACTGGTGACGGGGCAAGACGCGTCAGGTGTTTCGCAGACAGTGACACAGACAGAGTTCTCGCCCGCGCTGCGGCTTCTCGAAGAAATGAGGGAGAAGATTGAGAGCGATAACACGCTTGCGGGGCCGGCGAGGTTGGAAGCAACAACATATGCGAATCTTTTGCGTTTTGAGGTCAAAAAGTCTGAACCTAACCGTACGCTTATCGCCACGCTGCTTGAGTCACTCAGTAAGATAGCGTCTATCGCCGGCAGTGTCGCATCCTTTATACGCCTCTTGAACGCATCCGGTTAGGTCTTCTGGCTACGTACGATCCGCAGGAATTTTGTGGGATCTGCATCGCAAGATATTTTGTATTCCGTCAAGAACCACGCTTCGCGCGGTGTTGCCGAGTAAGCGAATAATGCGTTATCTGCATCGCGTCCCCGACACAATTCATGGGTCCACCCGATTCCACAGCGTGTAATACACCACCGGATGCAGCACCTGCGTCTTCCCATCCCCCGCTTTGCGCAGGCCGTCCAAGTGCAGTTCGTGAATGCTGCCGACCACGAGGCCGTCGACGGTGAGCTTTACCTTCAATCCATTGGGGCTGACGGTGATGTCTTTAATCGTCGGCTCGGTCTTGTCCACCTCGGGGCTGCCGTAGCTGGATTGGTAGATATAGGTGAAGGTGCTGAGGTCGTAGGAGTCGGAATCGAGGGCGAAGTTGCGGTCGACCGGCTGAGTGAAAGTGAGCTCGAACCCATCGGCTTGCAGCTTCATGTCGAGCATCTCGAAGGGGGTTTTGCCGGTCCAGACGAGGCGTTCGAGTGCGAAGGGTTTGGTGCCGGTGGAGCCCCAGCCTCGGTTGGTGCCGCCGACGAACCAGGAGCCGTCTTTGGCCTGCACCATCGGTACGATGCCGGAGCCGAAGCCTCGGCGGAAGGGGATGGCGAAGCCCTGGTACTTGCCCTTTATTTTTTCAAGTCCCAGCCGTGCAACGTTGCTATGGCTTTGGTCGGCGACGAAGAGTTGGTGATTAAAGGGGCCGAATTTTCCATCGCTCATGTCGCAGACGATGCCGCTGGCGGACTGGCCCATCTTTTTATACGGCAGCATCACCGGCGGCGGGATGAGGGTGGGGAACTTCGCCGCCTCGATATGCCAACGGCTGGGGCTGGCGGGTTCCGGGGGTTTGGGGCCGAAAGCAGGGTTGAGCTTCAGAGCCTCATCGTACCACTTATTGCCTGTGGGATTGCCAGTGAAAGAGCCTTCAGTGACTTGCTTGAAATTGTCGGCACCGTTCCAGAAACCCTGGTTGTCGGTGTAGAAGATTTCACCGAGATGGTTGAACCCGACCGCGCCCGGCGAGCGCACGCCGCAGGCGAAGGGGATGCCTTTGCCATCGGGGGTGATCTTGAAAAACCAGCCCCGGAAAGGGGATTCGCTGCCGACGGAGCCGGTCAGACAGAGGGCGACGTAGAGATTCCCGCCTTTGTCGAAATGGGACATCAGGGGGTATTCGTGGTAGTCACCCTTGATGCCCCAGCCGTCGTAGAACGTTTCGTAGGTGTCGGCATGACCGGTGTGCGCAGTGTCCTTCAGCCGCGTGATCTCTCCGCGTTGGGCGGCATAGACTGAGCCATCGCGCTGGGCGAGCCCCATGATCTCATGCAAGCCGGTGGCCCAGCGGGTGAACTTCGGTTTGTCGATGGGATCGGCGTAGGCATTGTCGACGAGATAGATATCGCCCCGCCGTGTGCCGATGAGAAGTTGGCCGTCGGGCAGGGTTTCAAGGCTGCTGACTTCCAGGACAAGCTCCGGGGGAAGGGGGATCGGGATGATTTTGTAGTAGGCCTCTTCAGGGCCGGTGGGCGGGGTTTCCTTTTCAGCACGCTTGGATTCGATGGGGGTGGGAGCGGTGGCAGGCTTGGTCTTGGGCTCTTCCGCGCGGGCGAGGGTGGAAAGTAGGGTGCAGATGGCGAACGAACGGATCATGTGATTGAACATGGGATTCCCGGCGTAGGAGTTTGATACAGTGTCGCTTAAGAAATATTTTTACAGGAACTCGTTTGGAACGCTTTACCAACTGACTTCCACTCTAATGACCGCCATCCGGTCGATGAACTTGACTGGAACCACCAGCAATTTCTCACCGTCTTTTCCCTCCCGAATTTCGGTGATCGGCGACGATTGACCGTCGACAAACAGGTGGATCGTCTGCTTGCCGTCGATCAGCCAAACGCCGGGATTCTTCTCGTCGATCTTGCGACCTGACGCCACCAAGAAAAACAAATCCTTCGTCGAAGACCCGGCGGTCAGCTTGAAATTCCGTTCTAACGTAGCCTTATCACTGGAGCCTTTGGGCAGGTCGGTCTCCTGAATCATCACATCGTTCAGAGCGTATCGGAAAGTAGGATGGCCCTGGTTGTCGAGCGTATAGCCTTTGAAAATACCCCCGGTGTTGCGCTCAAACTTCTTCGCATCCGGATCGGCTTGCGGCCAGGGCATCGCCTGGCTATCCAGCACCGCAAAGGAGGGTCCGGGAGGCAGGTCGATGATATCTTTACCGAGCGGGGCGCGCTCTCTGCCCCCGCGTGATTCCCAGACACCGGCGGCGTCGAAGAACTTGCCGTGCCATGCTTTCGCCAGTCGCATGGTATTGGCGTCGAAGACCCAGT
The DNA here is from genome assembly GCA_025351525.1 of Humisphaera sp. Classification (GTDB taxonomy): domain Bacteria; phylum Planctomycetota; class Phycisphaerae; order Tepidisphaerales; family Tepidisphaeraceae; genus JANXVV01. The sequence goes on from JANXVV010000088.1 coordinate 3,779, forward strand.
GGATCGACTCCGGGTTGCCGACGAGAATTGATCGCGGCCCTACACCGGTGACGAACGCACGAAGGACGACCACTTCATCGGTTGGGACGATTTCATCGGAGTCATCCAGACGCAACCCGAGAGGAAGAATCATCTCCGGGCCTTGCTGGAGGTAGGTCCAGAGAGCATTGGCTTGAGGGTCAAACGCCCCGCCGGCAATCTCAAGGTAGCTGGATTTTCCCTCGTTCCAGAAGGAGGGCATGCGCGTGCCGGGAACCAGCTTGCCCGGGTCGGCCAACCAACGGCGAAACCATTCCGGGCGGACGCGCTCATGGACGATCGCCAGATCCGGGCCCGGCACCCCGATCGATTTCGCACCCCGCGCTCCGTGACAATTCACGCAGCCCAAACCTTTGACACCCACCAGTTGCCAGCCCTGCTTCTCGGCGTGCGGGACCACCGCAGCAGGGGGATTGCCCGTGATTCCGGCGGTATCGGCACCGGCTAACAACTCAGGCAGGTCTTTCAGTTTTTCCACACTGAAACTCGGCATACGCGTCGCAAGGTAGGGACGGACGTGCAGTTCATTGTGGAATAGAATTCGGTTCAATGCGCTGGGAAGTAGCTTCGCCCCTACGCCGGTGAGAAGCGGTGGGAGACGGCCATCATCGCCGAGATCGACCGTGATCGTCGATTTGAATAACTCATTGCGATCCGAAGGCACCCCACCGATCCCATCTCGCTGATGGCAGGCATAACAGTTCATGGCGGCCATTTCATGCACGGCACGTTGAGTGGCATCCAATGGCGTTGCAAAGGAGGCGGCATTTTTCAACGCCGCGACGATGGCGACTTTTTGATCGGAGGATAGGTCGTAGTTGGGGCGACCTTTGAGAACATGGTCTCCGAGGCAACCTTCGGGGTTGGCGACGTTAAGAGCGGTGAGATTTTTTGCGGGGCGGGCGGAGGGTCGATTCGGTAGGGCATGGCAGGCCGCACACCCAAGCATGGAAAACATCTGCCCGCACATTTCCGCCTTGGCGGGATCGAGGGTAAACGATTCATTTTTGAGCGGCGTCATCGCCTTTCCACCGGTCGCCGCCAGGACTTCAGTGGGAAGCGGCTCGCGTTTCAGACCGGGGCCTCTCCAGAAGACTTCCAGACTCCGCCTGCCACCGTTCTGGAAGTAAGTCAGCTCGATCGGATGTTGCCCGGCTTTAAGCGTGATGTCTCCGGATTTGCCGGGCTTCATGGGATGGGTGCCATCGTTGCTGACGACGATTTTGGAGTCGATGGATAGGATCGCGCCATCATCCGATTCGACGGCGAATGTATATTTGCCGTTGCGGGGAATCCAGATCCAACCGGTGTAACGGATGCCAAAATGCTCGGCGTCTTTTCGACGGCCGGGAATTTCGACGGTGAACGTTTTGACCTTGCCCGTTTTCAACGGCTTCAGACCCGCGAATTTTTCCGAAGCCGCCGAGGTGAACGGAGCTTCAAAGTAGGCGAAATTCAACCCCGTTCCGGGCAGGGGTTTGCTGGTGGGGCTGGGCACATCCAGTTGCTGGCGGAGCAGAAAAATCGCGATCGCCTTCGCTTCGGCAGGAGTGAGATTTGAAGACGGCATCCGGCCAGACGGACGCACATGCAAAGGATCGAGCAGAAAACCGGTCAGTGCATCGAGCGTGGACTTCTCGGCGAGATTTCCCAGCGGAACCGACGGCGTTTTGAAGTCGCGGTCTTTTTCAGGGGCATGGCAGGCGACACAGCCGACCGTCTCATACAACTTACGGCCCTGGTCGACCAGATCCTTGGTCCCCGCGCCGACCGGATCGGTGATCGGGCCACCCTGCGAGACCAGAAAATGCACCAGAAAATCGACGGCCCCCGCCTTGGCTTCCGGGGCGGAGGCGTGGAATAAATCGGGCATCGTCGTGCCGGGTTTTAGCTGGTGAGGTTGACTGAGATAGTCGCGAAGATATTGCGGCGTGATGCGCGAACCGGCTTCGGTTAAGTCCGGCGCGCCTTTCGGATTGACGCGACTCTGCGGGCCGTTGGCGTGGCAGGCAACGCAGTTTAGTTCGCCGAGCAGCAGTTCACCCTGGGCGGCGATGGCTACTTTGCCGGAGTTTTTGAGCGCGTGGTAGCCGGGGACGATGGGCGCGGTTGCCGGCGCGGCTAAGGTGGGTGACGATGCGAAGAGAGCGATTAAACAGGCGATGCTTCTACGTGCGAACGCTGGCGGCATGGACAACTCCCTTGACGGTTTATTCTGCTTTGATGATGACTGTACCTGTCGAGGAGTAAATTATCGAGTGCGTTGCACACTTCCAGACTCCCATGGAACAACTTCCGCGGGCGTTTCAATGCGACTAAGGTTTCCATTGATTCGTCAATTATTTGGAGGTTAGGGTTGCGCAGTGCCTGCCGCCAGATCTTCCACCTTCGCATGATAGATCACATAGCTACCGCTGATCTCCAATTGAAAAGGTCGCGGCGTGCCGTCGGACCAAAGGCCGTTGTCGAATTCCTGAATGCATTCGGCACCGCCCTTGCGTTTAAAATTGGTCGGCACCGGGTGCATGATGATGTTGCCTTGCGGGTCTTTGTCGCCGACCCAGAGGTTGATCTTGAGGTGGGAATGATCCTGATTTGTTTTCGCCAGGGCTTGCGGGGTGGATTCGCTGGTCAGCGTAAATCGCCAATGGGCGGTGCGCGGTGAGAAATCCATCATCGCGTTCGAGAGGTTGAGTTCACCTTCGGAAGACGTCAGCGGTTGCCAGGGAGCTGCCGGACCGGCGACGGTTTCCGGGTCTTTGAAAAACATCGGCGCGGGGGCCGAGGCGGGAGGGACGGCTTTCAGCTTCGCCAATCTCGCCGAATTTTCCTTGCGGCGGGCGGTGGCGGGAGCGACATGGCAGGCGAGCGTGAGAAGGAGCAGGAACGCAATGATGATTGAAATGGACGGGGTGGCGCGGTTCAAGAGGATTTCTCCGATCGGGAAGCGAGTGAGTGTACATAGTGTGATGACAAGGCCATTGCGATGGGCACAATGGCTGTCATTATAGTCGATTCTCCGAGGAAGGGACTGAAGGCAGGGGAACCGCGAAAGCGCGAAGCTTACGCGAAGAAAATTCAATGAGAAAGTGCTTTGGCACTACAGCGCGACCTACCCGATCCGACCCAAATCAGCCACAGAGGACACGGAGACGGGCACAGAGAAAAAGAGAAGACGAAATACGGGATGCGGCATTTTTGAATCAGGTGGCATGGGCGTCCCGCCCGTGCTTTTTGGCCGAAGAAATGCGTGGGCGGGACGCCCATG
>JANXVV010000113.1 GCA_025351525.1 Humisphaera sp.
CGGCCGGCGGCGCGGGGGAAAGAGAAGCGTCTTTCAGTGGAAAAGGCGGGGAGGTTGTCTGAGCCATGAGCGGTTCCTTTCGTGCGGGAGTTTACCCGCGATGAGGGACCGAGGCGCGCCAGTCGGGGGTGGGGAGGATCAATGGGCTACCCCGTTTCCGGCAGGAGGGTCAACATGGCGGGACTCCTGCGAATGCACTGTATACTCCTGCGGGGCGCGCCGGCAAAAGCCGGGCGCGGAGCGGAATCGTCCGTGGTGAAACCCCTATTTCGGAGACCCTGAATGCTCATCGTCGATGCTCATCTCGATCTGGCCTACAACGTCACCCGTGGTCGGGATGTCACGCTGCCCGCCGTGCGGCAGCCGATGGCAGAGGGGGAGATTGCCACCGTCGGCCTGCCGGATCTGATCGCGGGCGGGGTGGGGTTGATCTGCGCGACGATCTTTACGGCACCGGCGATCAACGGTGAGGCGGGGTATGCGAACGCCGATGAGGCCCGTGCGGCAGCGTTGGTTCAACTGCGTTGGTATCAGCGGCAACACGCCGACGGATCGATGCGGCTGATTCATTGTCCGAAGGAACTGGCGGATGTGGCGGCGTCTCCGCAAACGCAGCACGCGATTCTTTTGATGGAGGGTGCCGACCCGCTGCGCACTCCGGCGGATGTGGCGGAGTGGTTCACGGCGGGGCTTCGCATCGTCGGGCTGGCCTGGAAGCAAACACGGTTCGCCGGCGGCACCGGGCAACCGGGGCCATTGACGCCCTCCGGCGTGGCGATGGTGTATGAGTTGGACCGGTTCGGCATCATTCACGACACATCCCATCTGGCCGAGGAATCGTTTTGGCAGTTGCTGGATTTGGCGGAGGGGCCGGTGATGGCTTCGCACTCCAATTGCCGTTCCATCGTGCCGACCGATCGGCAATTGAGCGATGATATGGCCCGGGCCCTCATCAAGCGCGGCGGGATCATCGGCGTCAATTTCTTCGACAGGTTCCTGGTTCCCCCCGATCAGTACGGCACCCGGCGGGCCGCTTTGCGGGATGTCGTGCGGCACCTGAGCCATCTCTGCGATCTGGCGGGCAACACGAAGCATGTTGGCCTTGGCACCGATATGGATGGCGGGCTGGGGCGGGATCAGATTCCCCGCGAAATCATCACCGCCGCCGATTTGCCAAAAGTAGCGGATGCGCTGAGCGGCGCGGGTTTCGACGATATCGCGGTGCGGGATATTCTGGGTGAGAACTGGATGCGGTTTTTTCAGCAGAATCTGGCGGATGAGCATCGGTGCGGCCAGCATTCGGCGTAGGTTCGATCCGCCGAGGAATTGTGAATTCACGAAATTCAATTTCATGAATAGGACGTGATTTTTTCTTTTTCCGCAGGGGGTGGCAAGGAAGCATGGAGCCTCCGTTTCAAGGAAATCAACAGATTTTGCTTGACAGCGCACGCCCTTCGGTGCTAGCATTTTTTTCGCATTCAAGTCGAGCGAACCTGATGTATCGCCTCTGAGAAAATCAAGATGGTGCTCGTTCATTTTTTGGGTACAGTTTGGCGGAAACGACAACTTTTCGAGTGATCGAAGAACAACATTTCTTAAAGGAGAAGAACATGCGAATCCGAATCGTTCTGATGTCTCTGTTGGGGTCTGCGCTTATGGGCACCATCGCGGCGGCAGCCCCGTTCACGTTCAGCACCGACGGTCCGGATGGAAGAATGGCGATGGCATCCCGGCCGGGCATCGGCGGGAAGACCGAGATCGAAGCCGCCGACGACTTCGTGCTGGGCGCGCAGACCCAGATCAATAGCGCCACCTTCACCGGCCTGCTTACCGGTGGGGCGTCGTTCGTGGGAGCGGTCGATGTCGAGATCTACCGTGTCTTCCCCCTCGACTCGACCAGCCCGCCGGACGGCCGCGTGATCACTCGGGCCAATTCCCCCTCGGACAACGCCTTGGCCACGCGCGACAGTGCCGCGGGAAACTTGAACTTCAGCACTTCGGTCCTCGCCACCAGCTTAACCGCCAGCAACTCGGTGCTCAACGGCATCAACCCGATCCCCGGCCAAACCACGGGCGGCGAGGGGGCGGTCACGGGGCGGGAGGTGCAGTTCACGGTCACGTTCACCACCCCTTTCATACTCGGGGCCGACCACTACTTTTTCGTACCCCAGGTGCAGGTGACCGGCGGGGAGTTCTACTGGCTCTCTTCGGCAAAGCCGATCGTCGGCGGCACACCATTCGCCCCAGACTTGCAGGCTTGGATTCGCAACGCCAGCCTCGCGCCCGACTGGGAGCGGGTCGGCACGGACATCGTCGGCGGCACCACCCCGCCCACGTTTAACGGATCGTTCTCCCTCAACGGCGTCACCCCTGCCGCCGGCCCCGTCCCATTGCCTGCGGCGCTCTGGCCCGGTTTGGCAACGCTCTTGGGCGTCACGGTTGTCGCCGGCGTCGGGCGCCGAACTACCGCAAAGTAAAGCCCTCATCGGTGAATTAGAAGATGACGATTGGAAGCATCTCGTTTGTGAAGATTATGCGTTGGCGTACAAGGCTTGCCCGTCGGTCAAGGGATTGCACCCTCTGCCTCCACCGCACCAATAGTCCGCTCTTGAAGTGCTGCCGCCGACGCATAGAGGGCTGCCACGACGAAATAGTAATAATTGCAGAATGCGAATTTATTGAGGCAGAAGAAGACCATGAACATCAGCGCCACGCCCGCACTGAAACCGGCCGCCGAGCGTTCGCCGCGGGCCAGCACGAAGGCCCCCGTTACCAACGCGGCCAAAAAGCTGATGCTGCCGAGCGATCGCGATGGAGTCCAATCGTGAAGCTGCGCGTAGTAGGCGAAATAACTCAACGCATCCAGGCGAAACTTCGCACCGCTCGCCACGAGCAGGTTGCTCTGCAGAAACGCGCGGAAATTCCACAGCGCCAGCGGCAGGCTGACCACCGCTCCGATCAGAGCCGTTTTTCCCAGTAGAATCGCCGCATCTCGCCCGTTCCACTTCGGTCGAATCAACAGCATTGCCGGCAGCATGGCGAGGGGCACATACTGTTTGCTCACGAGAAAAAGTCCCAGCATCCAGGGCATCACCCTCGGAAAACGGCAGACGCAAAAGATCGTCGCGGTCAGAAACATTGCGACCATCGGCTCGGTCCAACCGTTGGCCAATACGAGGAACACGCGGGGGGTGAAGAGAAACAGTGCCCCGAGCAATGGTCCCCATCGCCCCGGGCGGGCGTAGGCGATGCAAGCCGCCGCGATCATCATGGCGGCGAGGTTTGAATAGCGATAATCGTGGAAGGCCAGATACCCCGGCAGATCGAAGAGCACTGACAACGGCGGATACGGGAACCCCAGATGGACGACGCCATTTCGCACCGTTCCCGGCGCGTAAATTTCCGGGAGCTTGTAGACATCCGCGAACGTGCTGCTCCAAGGATCGGTGCCGTGCTTCATCGCGTCGAGCCCGGCCATCTGCGCCTGCCAGACATCGATCTTCGGGCGCGGCCCGGTGGCGAGCATCCACATCCCCATCAGCCCAAACACGGCGAGAATGACCGCAAAAATCAGGCGGGCTTTGGTTGGAACCACCACCATCGCCATACAAAGAACGGCGGCAAGACCGAGCAGTCCGTGGTAAGCGCACGCGGAAGCGAAAGTTTTCCAGCCGTCGTTGGATCGATTGAGAAAGAGCAGAAGGAATTGGAGGGCGAGGCCGAGGGTCAGCAACCAGGGCAGCATGCGCGGTGCGTGTCGATGGAGCATCGATCCGGCGGACGGTTTCATGAACGTCGCGAACCCCATCGCGATGGCCAGAGAAAGCCAGATCATCGCCCCGGGATGCACAAGACCGTTGTTGATATGAATCGCAAAACCGAGGGAGAGGGCGGAGGCGATCAGGCAGACGGAGCGCGCTGAAACGCCTGAGAGCCCGTGAAAGGATGGTGCCGCCGGTGCCCTCACCGGCGGTTTTCCGAGGTCATGCAACCTTCCGCCGGTGAGGGCAACGGC
>JANXVV010000119.1 GCA_025351525.1 Humisphaera sp.
GGATAAATCGCCCAACCCGTTTTGTCATCACCATCGATCGCGTGTTCCACCGGCCAATCGGGTTGGCTGTAGTCCGCAGTCGCTTTGCTTAATTTCACCGGTTTGCCATCGGCGGTGATTTGAATATTCGTCAGCACGAAGTTCCCGCCGGTGGATCGACCCGGCCCACCCGCCGGCAAACCGCTGCCCGAAATCGCTTCGAGTTTGATCGCGTAGATCAGTTTGAGCGGCGTCGTGAATCCAATCGAGTACGAGTCGGTGGCGGGGTTCGCTCCGGCGACCAGAATCGAATGGTCCGCCTGCCGGGCCAGCTTGGCTTTGCCGGTGGCCTTCATCTCCATCGGATCGCCGGCAGTCCAAGCCACGCCGGGCTTCATCCCGGCGACGGTGCTTTCCCACGCCGTCTGCAAGGCCGGCAAAGTTTTTTCCTTTTCCAACATCGCCTTTTGCGTCGCAACGTAGGCCGCCTGCAATTTCTCGGACTTCATCCGCTGCGCTTCATCCGGCACGCGCAGAATCGGGGGATGATTCTCGGCCCGCTCCGCCCCGGTGCCGGATTCATACGCATTGTTATTGAAGAACGCATAGAACTGATAAAACTCCTTCTGTGTGATCGGGTCATATTTGTGATCGTGGCAACGGCAACATCCCATCGTCAATCCCAGCCATACCGCCGACGTGGTTTCCACGCGATCGATCACCGTTTCAACCCGCCATTCCTCGGGGATGATGCCCCCTTCGGTGTTGATGCGGTGATTGCGATTGAACCCCGTGGCGACCTTCTGATCGGTCGTGGCGTTCGGCAGCAGGTCGCCCGCCAACTGATCGATCGTGAATTGATCGAAGGGCTGGTTGCGATTGAAAGCCGCTATCACCCAGTCGCGCCATCGCCATTGATACCGCTCGAAATCCGCCTGATACCCGTTGCTGTCGGCATACCGCGCGCCATCGAGCCACTGCATCGCCATCCGCTCCCCATAACGCGGCGACGCCAACAACCGATTCACCACCTCCTCATACGCCCCAGCCGAAGCATCCCCGACAAATGCTCTCACCTCTTCCGGTGAAGGCGGCAATCCCGTCAAATCTAAACTGGCACGACGAATCAACGTGCGCTTATCCGCCTCTTTTGAATAACTTAATCCTTCCTGCTCCAATTTCGCCAGCACGAAATGATCGATCCCATTGCGGGGCCATCGCGAATCTATCACCGGCGGCAATTCCGGTCGGGTGGGCGGGATGAATGCCCAGTGAGCCTGATACGCCGCGCCTTGCTGAATCCACCTCTCGATCAGCTTTTTCTGTCGCGGCGTGATCTTGAAACCGGAGTTGGCCGGCGGCATCAGCTCATCTTCATCGTCGGAAATCATGCGCTGATACGCTTCGCTCTTTTCCGGATGGCCGCGCACAATCGGCGTCCCACCGCTCTTAAGTTCGTTGAACGCGCCCTCCGGCGTGTCGAGCCGCAGATTCTTCTTGCGCTTGGCGGCGTCAAACCCATGACATTTAAAGCAGGTGTCCGAAAAAATCGGGCGAATATCCCTGTTAAATTGCACCTGCGAGGGAAGCGGTGAATTTTCGTCATCCGCCCGCACCGGCAACGGCAGGCAGATCGCCAAGTATCCCACCACTGCCGCCATGACCCACGAGAACCGCATCAACATATCCGTTATACGCAATGACATTGGTCCTTGTTGTGAACTTTCGCGTAGCATGGGCTACCAGCCCATGTTTTTAATTCAGTATATGGGCTGGTAGCCCATGCTACGAAATGCACGACTCCCATGATGCTAAAAAAGATTGCCATCGTTCTCGTTGGGATCGTCAGCCTCAGTTCCTTCACCGCCACCCTCGCCGCCGATCTGCCCATCACCGGTCGCGATGAACCCGCGTTGGCCACCTTCGACCGAGTCATGCTGAAGTTCATGAACGACCACCAGGTTCCCGGCGCGGCGCTGGCCATCGCCCGCCATGGCAAAATCATCTATGCCAGAGGCTTTGGTTACTCCGATGTCGCCAAGCATGAACCCGTAAACCCCGACGCACTGTTCCGCATCGCCAGCATCAGCAAGCCATTCACAGCGGCGGCCATCTTGCAACTGGTCGAGCGCGGCCAACTGAAATTGAGCGATCGCCCCTTTGAAACGCTCGGTTTCAAGCCTCATCTCGACGGCAATTCACAGGTCGACCCGCGACTCTACACGATCACCATTCAACAGTTGCTCCATCACACCGCCGGGTTTGATCGAGAGACCTCATTCGATCCAATGTTTCGACCGATCGACATTGCCAAGGCGCTCGGCACCAAATCCCCCGCCGAGCAGGCGGCGATGATCGAATACATGATGGGCCGTCCATTGGATTTTAATCCCGGCGCGAAGGAAGTGTATTCCAATTTCGGCTACTGCGTTCTGGGTCGTGTGATCGAGCAACACACGGACATGCGCTATATCGCGTATGTTCAAAAAGAGGTGCTTGGCCCACTGGGAATTCGTCGGATGCGACAAGGCCGATCGCTGGAAGCCGATCGCGCCGCGGGGGAGGTCAAGTATTATCCCGGCAACGCCGTCAAAGTGAAAAGCGTGTTCGGCGGAGACAACGTGCCCCGGTGCTACGGGGGATGGAATCTGGAGGCCATGGATTCCCACGGCGGTTGGATCGCCTCCGCGCCTGAACTGGTGCGCTTCGCAAGTTCATTCGACGACCCGGACCACTGCCCCATCCTCAAACCCGAATCGATCGCCGAAATATTCTCCCGGCCAATCGAAAGCGGCTTCACACCGGACGGAAAACCCAAGCCCGCCTTTTACGCCGATGGCTGGATGGTTCGCCCCGTCAATCGCGAGAAAGCCAACACCTGGCACAACGGCCTATTCGATGGAACCTCGGCGCTTCTCGTTCGCCGTTACGACGGGCTTACCTGGGCGGTGCTCTTCAACACCGATCGGGATCAAAAAAAACAGATGCTTTCGGGGTTGATCGATCCGCTGCTGCATTCGGTGGCGAACGGGATTCAAGAATGGCCGGAGGGTGAAGAATTTGCAGAACCGCGATAAACGCGGTTTGCATTAACTGCCAACGTGGCACGGGCTTCCAGCCCGTGTTGATAGCGGACATGCCGAGTAGCACTAATTTTTTCAACGGAGTGGGTGCCACAGGTCGCGGTACTCCGAGACCTGTGCT
>JANXVV010000142.1 GCA_025351525.1 Humisphaera sp.
CTCGGAGTACCGCGACCTGTGGCACCCGTTCGACCCACACCATTGGTGCGGGCGAAGCACTAGGGCATGAACCACGCGACATTGGCACTTCATTTTGGCGTCGTTACACTCTGATCATGTCGGCAGACCCCACGACAAAAACTTCCCCTGATCTGCTCGAGGGTGACGATTCGACGAGGCATCCTCTTCAGGTGACCCCGGTCGTCCCCTACGAACAGCGTCTCAATCAAAATGCGAGGTGGGCCATGGCAGAAGGAAGTCTGTTTTTTGAAGACAAGGGCTCGGTGCAGAAGGCATTGCGGAAGATCGCTTCTCGCCACCACCGATCCGAAGATTGCCCGGAAGTATGGGATGGAGGATGAATCGGAATTTTGGAAGGATGGAAGCGACGACACCGATCCGGCGGCTTCGTGAAATATCGATATTGGAGGGCGGTCGTCCTCGACCGCCGCAGCGGCAGGGGACTGCCGCCCTCCAGGCATTCGTTACTTCAATTCATCGGAGAATTTCAGCGAGTAGGTTTTTAGCAACTGCGCGATCCGCGGTTGATTTGGCTTGATGAGCAGACTTTTCTGCCACGCGTCCAACGCGCCGTTACGCTTGTCTTCTTCCAGCCCGAGGCTCTGGTTGTATTCGGTGATCAGCGTCCAGCCGGTTTCGTTCAGAGCGGGAGCGTAGCGCGGATCCAGCTTGAGGGCGCGGGCGTATTCACCCAGCGCATCGACATACTTCTTTTCCAGAAACAGCGTGTCGCCGAGTCGTTTGCGGTGGGGGGCTGAATCTTCGATCCGCACCACCTGATTCATCACACTCTGCGCTTCGGTGTACCGCTGCTGGGCGATCAGATTGTTCGTCAGCGACACCGCCAATTCGACGTGCGTCGAGTCCAGTTCCAGGGCATGACGATAGGCGTCCTCGGCTTCTTTATACTGTCTGGATTCATCGAGTGCCACCGCCAGATTCGACCAGCCCGGGCCCGATTGCGGGTTCAGCTCGATCGACAACCGGCAGTATTTGACGGCGTTCGGCAGATCGTCCAGCCGCAGATAGGCCACGCCAAGATTCTGCGCGGAAAGGGCGTCTTTTGGGTTCAGCTCCAACGCCCGCAGATACGCGGCGACGGCATCCTTCACCCGGTTGAGGAGCTGGAACATCAGCCCTTCGTTGTAATAATTCTTGTAGCCATAGGGATCGAGCTCGATGGTGGATTGGTATTGCGAGAGGGCGTCTTTGTAGTCGTGCTTCGATTGATAGAGATCGCCGAGCATCGCGTGGGCCATGACCAGATCGGGATGTTGGCGGACGGCACCCTGCAGGTCGCTGATCGCCCTGTCGGAGTCTCCCCGGTTGTATGCCAAAACGCCTTGGACATAGCTGTCGATCGCGGCCACCCGACTGGCGGGGCCGGTCGGCGGTGCAGAGGCGCAGCCGGCCAGGTAGATCGCTCCGCCCCAGAGCATGAAAGCGGTCAGAGTTCCAAGAATCGTTCGAGGTGAAACAGTCACGCGTGACATCCTGTTAGAAGCTCCCATGGAACGAGTTCCATGGGCTTTTGTGTGAGATTGTACATTCGATCGATCGGTCAATAGTCCCATCGCCATTTAATCTGCCGGTCCCGAATATAGGGGCTGTCTGCAAATCCCGTCAACGCTGGTGGCCGTCGACGACAGGATATCCTGTTGACGGTCCCGCGCGAGGCTTCTACTATCCCCCATCGGCAAAAGACCGCCTGGTAATAAGCCGCAATTGATGGAGTGACCGAAACGCCGGATAGATTGGCACCTTTTTTGCCGGAGATTCAGCGTACTGCCAGATACAGTCGCTGTCTGCCAGAAGCGTTTATGAAGGAGTTTCGCGTGCGAATACTGGTTGCGATTCCCGTCCACAACGAGCTCAAATATGTCAATCAGGTGCTGGATAAAGTCCTGGGGTATCACCGCGATATTTTAGTGGTGGATGATGGCAGCATCGACGGCACCGCCGATCTGTTGCGGCAGCGTTCGGACATTCAGGTCATTCGCCATCCGGTCAATCGCGGGTATGGGCAAAGCCTGATCGATGCGTTCAAGTACGCCGATGCACGAGGGTATGACTGGGTCATCACCATGGATTGCGATGAGCAGCATGAACCGGAAATGATCCCGGAATTCATTCGCCGGATTGAATCCGACCAATGGGATATCATCAGCGGATCGCGCTATCTGGCGGTTCGGGAGGACGATGATCTTCCCCCGGGTGATCGACGTCTGGTCAACCGTTCCATCACCACGATCATCGACGAATTGTTCGGATGGAAACTTACCGACACGTTCTGCGGTTTTAAAGCCCACCGCGTGAGTGCCATGCGCAATCTCTGTCTGGATGAGCCGGGCTATGCGTTTCCGTTGCAGTTGTGGCCACAGGCCTGGCTCGGGCAATTGCGAATCAACGAGGTTCCGGTTCGGTTGATTTACAATGATCCGAATCGATCGTTCGGCGGCATACTCGACGAGACGGCCATTCGCCTGAAACATTATCTGGAAGTGCTGGCTCGTGAACTGGATCGATCGACGGCACAACTTGCCGAGCGTCAAGTTGGAGCGGTGCATGAAGTTTTAGATAGGTAGACTTTGAGGTTTTAGGTGGCATGGGCGTCTCGCACATGTTTTCGAATTGAAATCGCCCGGGCGAAACACTGATGTCACCCAGTCCATGCGACAATGAGGTTGAAGACGAATTCAATGCACACCTCTTCTTCCCGCTATGCCGACTGGAAGGCTCCGGCAGAGGACGGCCAGATGCTCGTCTGGCCAATGGCTTCCACATTGCTGGAAGAAACGCGCGAGAATAGCCGTCGGCTGGCGAGTGCCGATTCCGTTTTAGTTCAGGGTATCCCGCTTCCTGATCTTCGCCGAGAAGCCCGCGCGTTCATCGGCCATTTTGACGATTCCCCGCTCTTCGCCACCGGTCATCAAACCGAACTGTATCATCCCGGCGTGTGGGTGAAGAACGCGATGATCAACTCCCTTGCTCGCCAGGCGGGTGGATCGGCGTTTCATCTGGCGGTCGATACGGATGCGCCCAAACACCTGCATCTGCGCTGGCCGGGCGGATCGCAGGCGATCACGGATGATGAGGAGTTGACGACTGCTGAATGGACGAGCCTTCTGTCGCCGCCCACGCCGCGATATCTGAGCGATATTGTGGAGAGCGTCGACGAAGCGGCGGCGGGCTGGTCATTCACTCCTTCCACCGAACCGTTTCTCGCGTCCCTGCGGCGACTTTCCCTCGAATCGCTCAACCTGTCCACGGCCCTCACCAACAGCGTTCATTCGTTGGAGTGGGATCTCGGTTTACGGCATCATGCGCTGGTCGTTTCGCCGATTTGGCAATGCGAGCCCTACCTGATTTTCCTGCATCATTTTTTGGCGAGGGCGTCCGAAGTCGCACAGGTTTATAATCGCGTGCTGGGGGATTATCGGGCTAAAAACGGGGTGCGCACCACGGCCCGGCCGATGCCGGATTTAAATGCTTCTTCCGATGAAATCGAATGCCCGTTCTGGTTGGATGATCTTCGGCAGGGCACGCGAACGCGGGCGGTGGTACGATGTCTGAAGGATCAATGGACGATTTCACCTGCGGCGGGGGGTGACCCGTGTACGCTTGATCCGTCGGTGGACGGGCGAATCGCCGCCGAGCGCTTGCTGAAATGGTGTCGGGCCAATCAACTCCGCATCGCCCCGCGCGCGCTCACGTTGACGCTATTTTTCAGGCTGTTTCTCGCCGACCAATTCGTTCACGGCATCGGGGGCGGGCGATATGATCAGGTGACCGACGATTTCATCCACGGGCTGTTCGCGTTCGATCCCCCGCGATTTTCGGTGACCACCGCCACGCTCTATTTCCCGACGGCGGTGGGGCAGCGGCGGATCAATCTGCATCCCCTGCTGCAAGAGGGTCGCCGGGTGCGGCATGGAATGTTGAGCAGCGAAAAACGCACACTGGTCACGCAGATCGATCAACTCCCCCGCCATTCCCGACAACGGCAGGATCTCTTTTTCCAAATGCACCAGCGTCTGGCGGCGGAGTCCAACAGCCCCGCCATCCGGCACTGGGAACAGAAGCTGCGCGAGGCGCAACACGCGAGTCATTTGCAGAAAGCGCTGTTCGATCGGGAACTGTTTTTCGCGATCCAACCTCGAGAGCGATTGAGGGGGTTGATCGAGCGATATGACGCGTTTTTCGAGTAGTGTTTTAGGAGCGGGCGGGGTAAAAAAAAAGTGCGGGGCGCAAAGATGCAAAGAGCGCAAAGGAAAACGCAAAGAAGAAATCGGGTGATTGCTTCTTTGCGTTTTTTAGCGGTTACGGGTTCTGCTTAAATCGACAACTGGAACTGCACCGATGCGGTGATCTCCGATCGACCGCTGGGCATCGCCAACACATCGTTGGCGGTGTCGTCGATTGGGATGCCGTGCGGCAGGTAGGTGGCCTGGGCCGTCAACTTCGCGCCATGGCCGAAGAAGTAATAGTTGACGCCGGCGGTGACGGCGGGGATGTAATTCCTGCCGACGGGGTTGCCCTGCAACTTCATGTACTCGAACCGGCCGAACGGCTCCAGGTGTTGATTGAAGTTGTAACCGACTTGAATCAGGGCACCGTACTCGTTGGTCGCCGTGTTCAGGACGTTGGCCGGCGGGGCGGTGATGCTGGCCCCGGCGGCGGAGGCGGCGTAGATGCCGAAGTTGTGATTCGTGTATCGATCGACGAACGCACCGTACACGCTCAACCCGCTGCGGTCGGCGTAATGCACGTCGACCACGCCGACGGTCTGACCGGCATGGCCGCGTTCGGAATAGTCACCGCCCACACCGAACACAAGCAGCGTGTCCTTCACGCCGACTGCGCCGATCTGGCTGTAATCCTTCCAGTCGCCCATGACCTTGAATTCAGCACGGGCCGCGCCGCCGAAGTTGAAGGCGTTGGTGTTGGGGTAATCGAGGAAATTGGTGTTCGCCGAGCGAATGCCATGGGTGACACCGCCCTCGGCGCGAACCCAGGATTTGGGGTCGTAGATGACGGTGGCGCCTTCGGTGAAGCCGTCGCCGTTGGCGAAGATGTCGGCGATGAGCGAGCGCTCGGTGCTCTGTTGATAGCGCGAGCTGACGATCTGATCGTGCAGAAGGGGATCCTTGATCTGACCGCCGCGGATGTAGAAGTCGCCGCCGTTGATGCGGTACTTCACCCAGGCTTCCTCGAGAAGGGGAGCGCCGCCCAAACTGTTGCTGACGGTGCCGATGCGGGTACCGGCGGCATTGTTGACATTGGCGGTGCCGCTGGCCCGGACGGTGGCCCAGTTGAACATGTAGGTTAGGTCGGGGGTGAAGGCGTTGCCGTCAAACCCGAAGCGCATACGGCGGATTTCAAATCCGTTCTGAATATCATCATCCCCACCCGGCTTGAAATTCTGCCGCTGCACGGTCACATCCCGGACCTGCAAGTGGAACCAGGGACGCAGGTTAAAATTCCCGTCTTCGCTCCCGAGGTAGAATCGTCCGTTCTTATGGCCGGCGGAAAAAGATCCCACCTCCAGCATCTGGCTATGGCGGACAGCGTCGTCGGTCACCTGTTGAGTGGTCCGGGTGACTACCGCCTTCGTCGCGGCGGCCCGCTGCTCGGCTTCCAGTTGATCCAACCGGGCCCGCAGCAAGCTGATCTCACCGCTCTGCACCTGCATTGCCGAGGGTGCGGCCACCGTCACAGGGTCTTGAGCGTATCCCGAACCTGCAATCGCCAGCATCAGAGCCGTCGTCGCCAAACATCGCTTCACCTTCATCGAATACTCCTTCCACAGAAACTCGATCCCAACCCGGTCGCATGACCCGGCCCAAAGAGCAACCTCTTCAGTCTAAAGGCGGATTGTATAAGTTCAGATTTGGATTTCATCAGGGTAATGTTAAGAATTCGTTAAGGAATGGTTCGCACGAATTTGCGCACTGGGGTGACGGGCGGAAGGGGAAGTCGAAATGGGAAAGGCGAAATCAGAAACTCGAAATCAGAATAAAGCTCGAACGGGGGAAATTGAAGAAAGTCTTGTAGGGTCCGCCCGGTAGTGCGGACCCTACAAGACGAAAGGTGACGCAAACGTTGATTTGATGGTTTGCGTCACTTTGCGTTCTCCCAAGGCGCGGTAGTACACGCCGAGTTACTCCGATCAGACTGCGTTCAAGTCAACAGGCATGGGTGCCACAGGTCTCGGTACTCCGAGTCGTCATGTGCGTTCCGCACACACACGACGCATGAAAAGCGGGATATCATACGCGCAGCAGGATTTGCCGGAAGTGGCCGAAGGTCTCTGGCGCGTTAAAGCCCGCCTCCGAGTCTGGCCCGGATGTCGC
>JANXVV010000143.1 GCA_025351525.1 Humisphaera sp.
AAAATGCACGGGCGAGACGCCCATGCCAACTTCGCTTCCGCAATCGTAACGCATTCGGGCGAAAGTCAATTATTTTGTGCGCGGAATTGATCGGATATTTCCAACCCGCTGCATCGATCGACATTTGCCGGATGAATTCATCAGCGCGGTTGCTGCTGACTCAAACAATGAATCGCGCCCAAACCCCAGATGAGCTCGACACAGTCGATGCCGATCACTTTGTGCTTCGGCAAATGCGATTGCAGGATTTGCAGCGCCTTGCGATCATTTTTTTTATTTCGGAAGGTGGGAACCAGCAGTGCGCCGTTGATGAAATAAAAATTGACATACGTTGCCGGCAGACGCTGCCCGTCGAACTCGATGACGCCCGGCATGGGAATCTCAACGATGTCGAATGGCCGGCCCCCCTGATCCTTCAACTTTTTGACGCGACTGAGATTGTCCCGCAGCACCGCAAAATTTTCATCCTTCGGATCCTCCTCGACACCCATTACGATTGTCGCGGGATTGATGAATCGGGCGAGGTCGTCGATGTGTCCGTCCGTGTCATCGCCGGCGATTCCGTCGCCGAGCCAGCAGACGTGCGATTGGCCGTAATAATCTTTCAGAGTTTGTTCGATCTGAACTTTGCTGAGTCGCGGATTGCGATTTTTGTGAAGAAGGCATTGAGTCGTAGTCAGAATCGTCCCCAGGCCGTTGAATTCCACGGAGCCGCCTTCCATGATGATGCCGGGATAAAACACCGGCAGGCCAAGCTCTTTGGCGATTTCCGTCGGCACCCGATCGTCATCATCAAAAGGCGGATATTTCCCGCCCCAGGCATTGAAACCCCAGTCGACGATGGCCGTTTCTTTCCTGCCGGATTGGGTTCGTCGCTGCACGAAGGCGGGGCCATGATCGCGACACCAGCTTTCGTTGGTTTTGATGTGATGGAAGAAAATGTTTTCAAGCGGGCAGCCATGCCCGGTCAACTGCGCCCGGACGATCCGCTCGTAATTGCCGTTGGGGACATTGATCTCAACCCTTTCGCGCGGGGCGATCTCCTTGAAAATGCGGGCCAGGTTTTCCGGCACGGTGTGGTATCGATCCGGAAATGAAATCCCCTCCGGTCGCGGCCAACTGAACCAGGTGGCGCGGTGGGGGGACCATTCGGGGGGGAAGGTGTAGCCGAGGGAAGCGGGGGTTTGGGATAGAGTTTTGAGTTTGACCATAAACAATGTTGCCCACGAAGGGACACGAAGGAAGACACGAAAAAGACAAATCGGAAAATTCAGAGGATGAAGCGTTGCCAGTCGAGACGGCCGGCGTCGCCGAAATTGATGAGGAGACCTACGCGCATTCTGGTCGCGTTCATGTAATTGAGCAGTTGGGCTTCTTCTCTTGTCGTGAGATGGTCCATCACTTTGATTTCAACGAGTACGCTTCCGTAGCAGACAAAATCGGCGACGTAAAACTTCTTTAAGGTGTGTCCTTTGTAATGGACATTAATTGGCGCCAGGGCGATGTGCGGAATATTTCGAGTGGTCAATTCAATCTGCAACGCCTCCTGATAGACGGCTTCCAAAAACCCGTTCCTCATTTCGCGATGCACTTCAATGGCCGCTCCGACAATCGCATAAACCTCATCTTTGAAAAGCAATTCCATCAATCTTTCTCCCTTCGTGTTTTTCTTCGTGTCCCTTCGTGGGCAATCCTGTTTCACTTCGAATCAATGAACCTCTTCGTCATCTCCCCATAAGCATCAATCCGCCGATCCCTTAAAAACGGCCAATGGGTACGGCTGAACTCGACCTTTTCCAAATCCGCCGGGATGACCATCACCTCTTCCTTCTCGACCGATGCCCGATGCACCACTTTTCCATCGGGCGAGGCGACGAACGACTGGCCCCAGAACTGAATGCCCTCGTCGCTCACCGGCTTGCCATCGGCACCGAGAATTTTTTCGGTTCCGATCCGGTTCGCGGCGCAGACATAGCACCCGTTGGCGACCGCGTGGGAGCGCTGGATCAGTTCCCAGGCATCGTGCTGGGCTTCACCGAACTCGGTTTTTTCGGAGGGGTGCCAGCCGATCGCGGTGGGGTAGAAGAGGATTTGCGCGCCTTGGAGCGCGGTCAGTCGGGCACCTTCGGGGAACCATTGGTCCCAGCAGATCAGCACACCGATTTTTGCGAATTTGGTGTTCCAGGCACGAAAACCGGTGTCCCCGGGGGTAAAGTAAAATTTTTCGTAATAGAGCGGGTCATCGGGAATGTGCATTTTTCGATAGATGCCTATGAGCGATCCATCCGCGTCGATCACAACGGCGGTGTTGTGGTACAAACCATCCGCGCGCTTTTCGAAAAGCGAGGCGATGATGACCACGCCATATTGTTTGGCGACTTTGCGGAATGCGTCCGTCGACGGGCCGGGAATGGTCTCGGCGGTCTTGAAAAAACGGTGGTCTTCCAACTGGCAAAAGTATTGCGACCGGAAAAGTTCCTGGGTGCAGATGATCTGCGCGCCTTGTCTGGCGGCTTGCTCGACGAGCTTGATCTGCTGATCCAGATTGTCGGTGAGATCCTCACCGCACGCCATCTGGGTGAGGCCGATATTGACGATTCGAGGGGAGGGTTGTGTTGTCATTGTGTTGGAAAAAAGAGGGATATTCTAAAACATATAGCCCGGTGTTTACGCCGGTTCTTTCTTCGAGCGTGTGAAAAAAAATGGTGGAGGCTACTGTAGCATGGGCTACCAACCCATGTTTTTGAATTTAAACGCAAGAAAACCATGGGCTGGTGGCCCATGCTACGGCGAACCCAACCGTGTTCCTGAACATGCTCTTCAGAAAATGGAAAAACCGGCGTAAGCGCCGGGCTACAGGTACGGCTTATAAATTACCCGTTGAACGAATAATTGCCAGCCATCCTCATTCTCGGATAGGATCGAAAGCCATGTCGCTTCAGGTTCAATTGCTTCCGACATCGTCAGGCGATCACACGCAGTCCCAGCCGTTGACGACGTATCGGGTGAACCGCACCATCGCGATCGATGCCGGCAGCCTTGGTTTCGCGCTCTCGGGAGTGGAACTGGCGACGATCGAGCATGTCGTGCTCACCCATTCGCACCTCGATCACACCGCCTCTCTGCCGATCGCCATCGATTCGGCTTTCACGCATTTAACCCGCCCCATGCGCGTCTACGCCGCCGCCCCCACGCTTGCGGCGGTTCGGAAGCATTTGTTCAACGATGAGATCTGGGTGGATTTTTCGCAGTTCAAAATTCCCGGCACGGATCAGCCGTGCCTGGAGTGGGTCGAAATGCCGCCGCGACAATCGATCGTGCTGGATGGGGTGCGGATTTTGCCCATCCCGGTGACCCATCCGGTGCCGACGGTGGGGCTGATCGTGCAGACTGAATCGGCATCGGTCGTATTCACTTCCGACACCTGGAAGACGGATGAGATCTGGGCCGAGGCCGCGAAATTGCCGAATCTGAAGGCTGTGTTTGTGGAGTGTTCGTTTCCGGATGAGATGGAAAAATTGGCCCGCGATTCCGGGCATCTTACGCCTCGGCTTGTGGCGGAAGAGGCGGCCAAGCTGGGCCGGCAGGTGCCGATTTACTGCGTGCATCTCAAGCCATCCATGCGGGAAAAATTGCAGCAGCAGTTGGCGCCATATGCGGATCGCGGGATTGCACCGGCGGAAATCGGAAAGATCTACGCGTGGCCGTGACACGCCGGGATCGGAGCCCTGGGCGACGACCCGGATTTCGCGCGGAGTGGCTTCGTGCGGAATCCGGGTCGTCGCCTACGGCTCCGATCCCGGCGTGAAGTTCTCGAGGTAACAACCGACGCGATTTCAAGTATTGATGGTCGAAACTTAGCGGGATCGACCCCGTCTAAACAGGTGGGAGCCACAACGCGAATGAGTCTTTCGTTCGTCCGCCATCGTGAGCGGCGTGGTTCCGGTTCGGGTAAGGAGCTACAGATGAAAAAGCGTACAGTGCTTGCGGTGGGCTTATGCCTCGGCATCGGTTTTGGTCTCGCGATATCGCGCGCGGACAATCCACCTGTCGGCGGGGGACGTCCGATTTCCACACCAGGCGGCTCGAAAAAGCCCGACCCGAAATCGCTGGAAGCGCTCTTGAAGCAGGGCCGCGATGCGCTGGCCGCCGGGGAGTACAAAGCCGCCTGCGATGCGTTTCACGATGTGGCGGCGATCGACATGCGAAACGTCGAGGCGCTGCACGGGCAGGGCGTGGCGTATATGTTTTTGAATGATTTCATTCATGCCCTGCCACCGATGGAAAAAGCGCTGACTGCGAACCCGTCGCCGAACCGCGCGCTGGTGTTGAACATGGCGGTGTGCCAGATCGGGCAGCCGGGCAGCAAAAATGCGATGCGGGCGGCGACGATCATCATGGATTATCTGTCGGCACACCCTGGCCGACTGGATGAACCGCTGCTGAACGCGATGGCAACCGCGATGTTCGTCGCGGACGACCAAGCCAAGAAAGGCCGAAAGTTTCAGGACTGCGAGGCGTTTTATAAAACGTACAACCAGAAGTTGGAATCGGCCAAGCCGGGCATGAAGCGGTGGGGCGTGCAGTGGCAAAGCGCTCGAAGCGTCGATGAGCGCACGGTCGCCAACGCCGCCGGTGAAAAGCAACTGACGGCGATCTCCCGGGATCTGGATACGCTCGATGGAAAATTGACTGAAGTCAATCGAACGCTCGAGAAGCAGAAGGATCTGCTGCGGCGGGGATTCATCTCGCAATATGAAATGTCGGCCAACCTGCAGAGCGTTAAAATTTTGACGGACGAGCAGGAATCCAGACAAAAAGAATATGATGCGATCGTCGCAAAAATTCAACGGCCTTCGTTTCCGAAAGCGATGACGGTGGTGGCGATGGATGACCTGACCCCGCCGCCGGTGATGGCAAATGCGGAGGTTGCGGTAGTCGACCCCACGGTGCAGTTGATGGCTCCCGTGAGCGTTCGCCGAACCACCATGGTTGCCAAGCCGCGCGCGAATGGCGGGGACAAACCCGGCACTCCTAAAACGGAAATCAAGACGGAGATGCCGAAAGCTGAGGAATCGATCATCTCCGTGACCGCTCAACCGGCGGCGCATCGCAAAGTGCGAATCAGTTCCTACGCGGCGGCGTTTCCGATTTCGGAGAGCCTGATTCTCACCTCCGCCACGCCGTTGGCCGGGGCCACGGAGATCGAATTGCAGATGTCCGATGGAACGCCGATGAAAGCCGTGCTGGTTCGCGTCGACGAAGTGGCCGGATTGGCGCTGCTTCGCGTCACTGACAAGAAAATGATTCCACTGGTTCTCGCGACGGCGTTTGCCGGCGGGGCGGTTCAATGTGCGGCGTACCCGACCGTGAATATCTTCAACCCGATGGCCGAGTCGATCCCCGGCACCGCCCGACCGCCGGCGGGAGATTGGCGCATAACCCTTTCACGCCATCCGAGATTGAGCGGTTCACCGCTTCTGTCCGGCAATAAAGTCGTCGGCCTCGAACTGGCCTCGCGTGAGACCGATCCCGCCCAGGTGCCGGCGGCTACTCTGGAGGCGATCAAAAAGTTTCTCGCCGCAGACCTCCCCACGCCACCCGTGGGCGGTCCGGAACCCTGTGCCGCGATGCTTCAACTGATGGCCACGCGTGAAAGCTCGGGGATGTAATTGATCCGATCCTCTCCCCCCCGGTACGCCGGGGGGATGGTTAGGGTGAGGGGTCTTGCGTTTGTTTTTGTTCCCGAAGAAAAACCCCTCACCCTAACCCTCCCCCCATGAGTACATGGGGGGAGGGGATCGGAACAAAAGGTACAGTGTCATGTTGCGATGGATACGGACTGCTTTTCTCACCTGGAC
>JANXVV010000145.1 GCA_025351525.1 Humisphaera sp.
CGGTACTCCGAGACCTGTGGTCTTCGACCGGCGAAGACACAGGTCTCGGAGTACCGCGACCTGTGGCACCCAGTTGAGTCAAACGGTCGGCGCCATCCGTCTCGCAATCTATTCACTTTCGCTTGCGCCCGATGAACCCCAGCAATTCCTGATAGCTCATGCAATTGATCACCTGCTTCGCCGTCACCCAGGCACGGCGGGCCACGGTCAGGCCCAGGTCGATCTCATTCAACCCTTCCACACTGTGGGCATCGGTGTCGATCGAAAGAAGGCACCCCGCGTCGATCGCCCCGCGGGCGTGGATGTCGTTCAAATCCAACCGCGGATAACCGGCGTTTATTTCCAGAGCCGTCCCCGTGGCGGCGGCGGCTTTGTAGATGCGGGCGAAGTCGAGCGGCAGCCCTTCCCGCCGATTCAGCAATCGACCGGTGGGATGACCGATAATGCTGACGTATGGGCTTTCGATCGCCCTGAGAATCCGATCCGTCGCCGCCGTCGAATCCTGCTTTAACGCCATGTGCGGGCTCGCGACGATGATGTCGAGTTCCGCCAGAATCGCATCCTCGTAATCGAGCGAACCATCCGCCAGAATGTCCACCTCGCACCCGGCCAGCAGCTTGATCCCCTTCATCTTCTCACCGACTTTGTGAATCGCCTGGATATGTTTCAAAAGTCGCTCGGCGGACAATCCGTTGGCGATGGTCTGGCTTTTGGAATGGTCGGTGATGGCCAGAAATTGATAACCGAGCGCCATCGCCGCTTCGGCCATTTGCTCGATGGTGGCGATGCCGTCGGAGGCGTTGGTGTGACAGTGAAGATCGCCGCGCAGGTCCGCGCGGGCGATCAGCTTCGGCAGTTTTTGGTGGCTTGCCGCATCGATCTCACCGCGATCTTCGCGCAGTTCCGGTTCGATGAATTCAAGATCCAGCTTTCGATAGACTTCCGATTCGGTTTTGGCGGCGACCGCATGAATCGCGGGCGCCTCGCCGGTTTTTTTTTGGGTCTTGTCGTACTCGCTGAGTTTGTAGAGCCCCCATTCATTGAGCGTCAGCCCCATGTCCTGGGCCCGGCCACGGAGTTTGACATTGTGATCCTTCGATCCCGTGAAGTAGAGCAGCGCCGCGCCGAAATTCTCCGGCGGCACGATCCGCAAATCCACCTGCAGCCCGCCGACGGTGATGACGCTTGCCTTGGTGATGCCCTGGCCCAGAATGCGCTCGACCTCGGGAAATTTGACGAAGGCCGCAGAGACGGCTTCGCCCGCCGCATCATTTTTCAGGGAACAAAGCAGATCGACGTCGCCGATGGTCTCGCGCCCCCGCCGAAGGCTGCCGGCGATCTCGGCCTGCTTCACTTCCTTCATCTCCCGCAGCCGCGACACCAGCGCCGCCGCGATCGGCAACGCTTCCCCGATCCCCAACCGCCCCGCCGATTGAGCTTGAAACGCGATCCCCTGCCGAATGGATTCCAGCTTTTTCTCACCGATCCCCTTCAGCCCTTCCAACGACCCATCCGCGAGCGCCTTGACCAATTCTTCAAGACTGGTAATCCCGCGCTGCTTCCAAAACAGCGAGATGGTTTTCGGCCCGAGTCCGGAAATGTCCATGAGCGGCAGCAACCCCGACGGCACGCTGGCGGCCAGTTCGTCGTGGTCCACACTGCGGCCGGTCCGCACGTAATCCTCAATCACCTTATGGCTGCTCTTCCCAATGCCGTTGATCTCTTCCAGCGTCCCCTTCTCCACCGCCTCGCGAACGTCGAAAGTCATGTCTTTTAAAATCCGGCTCACTTTCGAGAATGCGATCGCCTTGAAGGCGTTCTCTCCCTTGATTTCCATGATGGCGGCCATCCGGGCGAAAAGATCGGCGAGTTCGTGGTTGAGTGACATGCCGGAAGTGTAACTCGCAAGCGAGACGGCTCAATCATCGAAGTAAGTCCTACCGCCTTTTCAACGTCAATCGATACAGCGGTCGATCCACCGCCCCCAGCTTATATTTGTAATCCTCGCGGCCTCGCAACAGATCGAACACCGTCGCCCCTGCCGAGATCGCATTTCGAATCGACATCGCCACCGCCACCACACCCGGGCTCCATTCTTTCATCGCCGAGTCATACCCAAAATTATAGAGCATCGGCCCGCTCGCGGAGGGGAACTGAATCAAACCACTCGCCAGTTCGCCTTGTATGTACAGCGCATACAGTTCAAGTCGGCCTTCGCGGATCAATCCACTTGCCGTCGCGATAAGCAACGGGGCAAGGTACTGTTCGACGGCCAATCCCTTTTCACCCCCCGCCGCCTCCATCATCCCGATCACCCGAGGAAGAATCGCGGCGATATCGGATTCGCTTTCACAGCGCATCAAGCGCGCATCCCCCTTGGTTTCCGCCTTATTCAGCTTGCGGCGAATCTCTTTCCGCTCGTGCGGATCGAGCGAATCGAGAAACATTTCCCAAGTGGTCGGCAACAGAATCGCCGGCGCGTACTCGACGATTTTCTCGGAGAACGAAAAGCCGTTCGCCTCCGACAATGATGGCAAGTGACGACGGCACGATGCCTCTTCCCGCACGTTGTGCAAAGTGAGCTCCACCAGCTTCCGATCCCACAGTACACTGAGAAACGAAAACACCGCCTGCCAGCAATCCGCCTCCGCCCCCGGGACAATCAGAGGATCGAGATAGTCGCTGATGGAAGCCCCCGGCGAATGCAGCCCACCCGCATCGTTCAGACATAGCGGCAACACCGCCAACAGGGACTCGGCCCGGTGAACCTGCAGAAATCGAAGCCGCCCGCGAATGCGACCGGCGGTCCAGGTGGCGATCTGCCAGGCCGGTGCGTGAAACGTCGTGATGACGGGAACTTGCCTTAAAAGAGCTTCCCACGCGGCGTAATCGGTTGGCCAAGTAGTGCGGCAGGTGACGGTCAGGTTGCCGATCGCCATCGGTGCAATGGGAATCGTATCCTTGCGCGACAGGCCTTCCGCCCCTCGCAGGTGAATCAGCATCTCGTGGATTTTTCGGATTACATTCGGCATCGGTGACTTTTAGAGCGTCAAAAAAAACCCATGCAGGTTTGTCATCAATTTACCTTCTCACCTCGCCACTGTCCCCCGCCTTATAAAAATCCCGCTATTTTTCACCCGAACCACAATCCCCGGCCGACGTGATACGTATTGGCAAGGAGTATGCAATGCATCGATGGTTTACTACGCTATTCGCTTTCACGATGGCGCTTCCCCTGGTCGCCGCC
The DNA here is from genome assembly GCA_025351525.1 of Humisphaera sp. GTDB lineage: Bacteria > Planctomycetota > Phycisphaerae > Tepidisphaerales > Tepidisphaeraceae > JANXVV01. Next base: position 3,248 of record JANXVV010000145.1, read on the forward strand.
CCGCGTGAGGCGCGAATCCCATTGCATGATGGGAAAATCAAGCTGGCGGACGTGTCGGAAAAGCTGCTCGCGGATCTTCATTGCCCGGTGCGATGGTGTCCTCTGCCCGGTTCGATCGACGTTCGCGATCTTGAATGCACTCGCTTTGTCGAGGCGCTGAATCACGCCTTCGGGGATGGCTGCCGTGTCAACCTTCAGGATGATTCACTTGTCCTGCATGTGGATCGGGAAAAGCTTCCGCGAGATGGCGATGCGATGAAGGCCGCCGTCCGAATCTTCACCGAATACGCCGCCCCGGAAAATACCGCCGCCCAGCAAAGGCAATACGGTCTGCTGCTTCCCACCTCGGTCGACTTAAATAAGCCGTTGGTGATTCTGGTGCATGGGCTGGATTGCAATCGATGGGTGTGGCAATCGATCTGGCCGTTGCTGGAAGACGAGGGGTATCAGGTGGCCACGTTTAGTTACCCTGCTTCGCAGGCGATCGGGGCGAGCGCGAAGATGCTGGCCGAGAATGTCGCGGCGATCCGGGAAATGTATCCGACTCTCAAGCTGGATGTGGTGGCGCACAGCATGGGTTCATTGGTGGCCCGATCGTACATTGAAAGCCCTGACTATCGAGGCGGGATCGGACACTTCATCATGCTGTCCCCTCCGAATCACGGCTCCAACTGGGCCGGTGCCGAATTCGTGAGCAAGGGGATCGAGCACTTTGCACTTTGGCGGCACAACCCCGAATGGCATTGGACCTGGATGATTACCGACGGCCTGGGTGAAGCCTCTCGCGATCTTCAACCGAAGTCAAAGTTCCTGAAGCGATTGAATGAGGCCCCGCGTCGGGAAGGGGTGAAATATACGATCGTCGCGGGGAACCAGAACCCCGCCTGGAATTTCGCGGCGAGCATCGTCGGAACTCCTGCAAGGTGGGTGCCGGGCAGAGTAGCCAACTGGTGGGGATTTCGTCAGACGCGGCATGGTTTGGAAGAAGCCTCCGACTCTTTGCGCGGGCATCGAAGCGATAATGACGGCCCGGTTTCTCTGAAGAGTGCGAAGTTGAATGGGGTGGATGATTTCGTTGTGCTGCATGTGGAACATGTGGCGCTGTTGAACGCGCAAATGGGTCAGCCGCCTGCGGTGTGGGAGATTCTGCGTGAAAGGCTGGCGCGATAGTCTTGCGGTCATTCCTATGCAATCCAAGCCGGGGTGGAGCGGGAAGCGTAGCGCCCTGCGCAACCCCGGATCGCTTCGGCCAGGTGAGTAAGAATCCGGGGCTGCGCAGTTCACTGGCGCTCACCGCTCCGCCCCGGCTTGGAGAGGGGTTTAAGAAGGCTTGAAAACGTCTATGTCGCTTGCTTGAAAACTGTCCCGCTACTCTAATCCTTCCCATGCCGGGAGAGTTCGATTTTATCCAGTGGGTTCGCGCCCAGCAGAAGCCGAGCACACTGGCTTTGCTGCCGGCGGGCGATGATCTGGCGATTCTTCGATGGCCGGCGAACGATTTGCTGCTGGTCGGAGTCGACCAGATGCTCGATGGCGTTCACTTCGACTCGAACCTTCACACCCCGCGCGCTATTGGCCGCAAGGCGATGAACCGCAATTTGTCGGACTGTGCCGCGATGGGTTGCCTGCCTGCCGCCGCCGTCACAACCGTCGCCTCACATCGGGGATCGGGTCTTCTATTCCTGCAGGAACTCTACACGGGAATGCGGGAAGCGGCTGATCTACAAGGCTGCCAGATCGTCGGCGGGGATACCGGTTCATGGGAAGGCAAGTGGGTGGTGACCGTCACGATCCTGGGCCGTTGTGAAGGTGTCACGCCAATCACCCGGCGAGGCGCGCAGCCGGGCGATGGCATTTTTGTGACCGGTCCGCTCGGTGGCAGCATTCTGGGACGGCATATGACTTTTGAACCGTGCGTCGCCGAGGGGCGACGAATTGCGATGGCGGGCGCAACCTCAATGATCGATTTAAGCGATGGCCTCTCGCGCGATCTTCCGCACCTTTGCGAGCAAAGCGGAGTCGGCGCGATTCTCGACGTCTCGGCGATCCCGATCCACGCGGATGCGATCAGGCTGGCCGCGCGCGATTCGGTTTCACCGCTGGACCATGCGCTGCACGATGGAGAGGACTACGAATTGCTGTATACCTGCCGCCGTGGGGTTTCAAAGTTGCCGGGTGTTCTCATCGGGACCATCACTGAAAATACCGGCGTGTTTCTTTCGCAGGCGGCCAGAGTCGAACGCCTCGTTCCAAAAGGTTGGGAGCATTCCCTGTGATCCGCGAGTCGAACAGCGTCGAAGAAACCGAGGCGATTGCCGCCGAACTTGCCACCACCTGGGTCGGCGGTGAATGCGTCGCGCTGCACGGCGACCTCGGGGCGGGCAAGACCCAATTCGTCCGCGGCCTGGTTCGCGGCCTCGGTGGCAACACGCGATCCGTCAGCAGCCCCACCTTCATGCTGCTCAATATCTACGACACGGGTCGGCTGACCGTCTACCACCTCGATGCGTACCGCATACACGGATCGGACGATTTCGAGTCGATCGGGTTTTCAGAATTGCTCGAGCAAAAGGGCGTCGTGGTCGTGGAGTGGGCCAGCCGGGTTGGGGAACTGATCCCGGTGAATCATACGCGGGTGACGATTGAGTCAATCGATGAGACGCGGAGGAGGATTGAGGTGTCGGGATCACCGGTGCCTTGAATTTTTTAGCGGCTGTGCCGAAGGCACGCGGTTTTTAGAGCAGTTTTCAGGTTGGTGTGGCAACCTTTGTGGTGCAGGCTTCCAGCCTGCATT
>JANXVV010000153.1 GCA_025351525.1 Humisphaera sp.
AAACTTCGATCCTCATTCCGCCACCGCCGAAGAAGGGCGTCAAGCGCGCCACCCTGCTGGTGCTAGTCATGGCGCTGGCGATCGCCGCCGTCTACTTTTCGCCGGTACGGAAGTGGCTGGGGAACCCGGCACAGGTTCGGCAGGTCGTTCAATCCCTGGGCATCTGGATCTACCCCACCGGCATTCTCACCATCGCGCTGCTCGTCGGTTGCGGCGTGCCGCGGCTGGTGCTCTGCACCCTGGCCGGAATGATGCTCGGGTTCTGGGGCGGATTGCTGCTCGGTGAAATCGGCACGATTCTCGGCTACTACGCGGTGTTCCTTTTCATCCGCTGGGGCGGTAGACCTTGGGCGCTGCACCGCTGGCCGAAGCTCGGCAAGTGGTCGGAGCTGGTCGCCGGGCAGGGCGTCGTCGGCGTCATCCTGCTGCGCCAAATGCCGATCCACGGCACACTGATCAATCTGGGTCTGGGCCTGTCGCGCATCAAGCAGCGCCATTTTTTGATCGGCACCGCGATCGGGCTTGTCCCCGAATCCATCCCCGCCACGCTCGTGGGAACGGGCCTGGTAAAAGGCTCGCCGAAAACGATCGCGGCTTTTCTGGCGGGTGCGGCGGTGATCTTCGCCCTGATCTGGATCGCCTCCGGATACGCGATTCGCGCATTGCGTAAAACGTCGTCCGGTGCCACGTTGCTCGCGGAGGAAGCCGCGCTGACAAACGCCGTGCAATCGTCCGAGTGACGATGGAAGCGCTCAGGCCGAGGGCCGAAGCCGTAGGCGACGCCCCGGGTTCTTCGGGCGGTGTATGTTCATCCGAACAATCCGGGCCCCGTCGTCGTGCCGGCGGGCGGCAAGGAAGGCCAGGATGTGCCGCGGGGCACCTTGAACAGCATACTCCGGCAAGCCGGGTTGAAATGAGGCGAGATATGGAATCAGCTCATTCATACGTCTACGTCATCGAGCGCGCTGAAGACGGTTCCTACTGGGCCTACCTTCCCGACCTGCCCGGTTGCGCGACTTCCGCAGAATCGCCGGAGCAAGTGGAGCTACAGCTACACGAAGCCGTGGACCTGTATCTCAGTTACTTCCACGAACGCGGCCTGCCGCCCCCATCACCCCAGGCGCGAGTCGGAACACTCACGGCGGCTTGAAGAATCCACTCAAGCCGAGGGCGGAAGCCGTAGGCGACGCCCCGGGTTCTTCGGGCGATGTACGGTCTCGAAGAACCCGGTGCGTCGGTTACGCCTTCCGCCTCCGGCTTGAATAGCATTGAACCTTACGGCCAAAGTTCTATAGTCCTCCGAATGACACCATCCGCCGCCGCGTCCCCGCTGCTTTCCATCTGTATCCCGATCTACAACGAGCGAGAAAATATCCCGCTACTTCACAAGGCGATTGTTGACGTGGTCGAGCCGCGCGGGATCGCGGCGGAGATTATTCTCGTCGACGATGGCAGCACGGACAGCTCGTGGGAAGCCATCGAGACGGCGGTGAAGTCAGACGCGCGCGTGCGGGGTTTGAAATTCAAATTTAACTGCGGTGAGACCGCCGCCAGCGATGCGGGGTTGCGGGCGGCGCGGGGCAGATATGTCATGACGATGGACGCCGACCTGCAGAATGATCCGCGGGATATTCCCGCGTTTCTCGCAGCGCTCGACACCGGCGTCGATTGCGTCTGCGGTTCGCGCGTCAAAACGCGCGGGCAGGGGGACAGCTTCGTCAAAGTCGCCTCCAGCCGCACTGCCAACTGGGTCCGCAATAAACTTTCCGATGAAAATATCTCCGATGCCGGCTGCACCTACCGCGCCTTCAAGCGCGAGTGCGTCGCCAAGCTCAAACTCTATCGCGGCCTGCACCGCTTCATCCCCACGCTGCTCAAAATGGAGGGATTCACCGTCACCGAAATCCCCGTCACCAACAATCCCCGACTGCACGGTGAAAGCAAATATGGCGTGTGGAACCGCCTCTTCAAAAGCTTCCGCGATCTGCTGGCGATCCGGTGGATGAAAACGCGGCTGCTAGGGTATGAGGTCGGGACTGAGATAGGGAAAAAAGGTGAATGACGAACAAGGCGTTTTGAAAAGCAGGTGGCACGGGCGTCTCGCCCGCGCTTTTTGGCCGAAGAAATGCACGGGCGAGACGCCCATGCCACCTTACTTAAACCACCCACAATGAATGACGCGACAAGATGTCTTTTGCGGACGTGTCGGAATTATTGCAGCGTCAATGTCTTTTCCGCATTGCACGACCGATCGTGTTTCAGTCGCCAGGTGAAATCGGCCAGATGGCCGCAGACCCATTTCACCCAGGCTTCCGGAACCGGCGTGGTGCCGGGACGGCATTCGGGGTCCATGTCGCATTGGTCGTTGATGTAATCGATCAGCACGAATCGATCGGGACCATTGGCTGAAGTGATGGCGATTTCCGTCGAGAAAAAATCAATGCCCGAGGCGGCGGCCACGCGGTCGATCAAATCGACGGCGGGCAGCAGATCGTAATGCTGCAAATCCGCCCAGGTGAGCAATTCGTAGCGATCCTCGCCGTTTTCCTTGCACCACCACATGAGCGAGCGATGACCGAGCAGATGGTAGCCGCGCAGGTAGGCGGGGCGATTTCCGCAGCGGGTCCAGGAGATCATCTTTTGAACGAGCCAGTCATCGTCGCGATTGAAATCGCGGGCCTTGGCGATTTCAGCCCGTGTCGGTTCGACCCCGACGACCACGCCGCGATTGGCGAAGCCGGCGGAGGGTTTGATCACGCAGCGGTCATCGATCATCGCGCGCTCGGCCTCGGTCAACTCGCGGTCGGGGGAACCTTTGGGAAGGATGATCGAAGGGGGCAACGGCAGCCCGGCTTGTTCGAGCCGTTGGTGCGATGAGGCTTTGTGCGTCCACGTCGTGAGGTCCGCCGGATGATCGATGACATAAACCCCGCGCGCGGCGGCGGCGATTGCCAGATCATTGAATCGTGGGTGGGTGCTTGAGGCCAGGTCCAGATACACATGCGGTTGGAGCCAGCCGCGCTCAATTTGTTGAACCACCAGGTTAACGTTGGATTGATTCACCGGCAGAATGCTGAGGCCGTAAGGGGCCATGGCTTCTTGAAACAGTTCGACGAGTCGGGAGTTCGGGCTGAGATAATCCAGGCCGAACATAAAGTCGACATGGGTTTTTCGCGGCGACGCTTTCGGTGGCCGAAGAATCCACGGCGAGTTATCGGGCCTGCCGATGAGTTTTTTGACGCGACGCGCAATTTTCGCCCCGACGCTTCGCACGCCGTGCCATTGTGAAAGTGCGGGTGGATGCGGTCGGGAGAGGCCGAGGCTGTTCTGCGGGTTCTTCATGAGGTTTCCGAAAGACTCCTATCGACCAATCCCGTATAACGGTCCAATCGGCTTTCCTTCGAATGGGGTTCAGAGGACGATGTTGGATGCGATGGATCTCCACACTTTAAACACGCCGGGTGCCGTCACATGGTCGATTGCCCGCTTCAACCGCGCCTGTTACGCAGTCGCGCTGCTGTGGCTCGGCGGGGCGCTGGCGCTCAGCTTCCATTTCTCACCGGCGGAAATCCACGGCCACGAATACCACGATTTCAGCCAATTCTACATGGGTGGACTCATCGCGAAACATGCGGCGTGGGAGGCGCTCTACCCGATTCCGCACGCCGATAGCCTCAACAGTCCGGGCGAAGGGGAAGATTCCGACGTGCGACCCGCTTACGGAGTGCTGGCGGAACGGGCGGGGGTGCCGGAACAATCCTCGCGATACATTCAACCGCCGCCTTTTGCGTTGATGTTGGAACCGATCGCGCTCCTGAGATATGGGCTTGCGAAAAAGGCGTGGAACCTGTTCATGGTTTTGTGCGCCTGGGGCGTGGCGATCATGGCGGGGCGGTCGTATGAATGCGCCGCTCGCCGACGTTCACCGGTGGCGGGGATGGTGGCGTTGGGCGTTGCGGTGTCGCCTTTAATGTTGGAGACGTTGCGGTTGATGAATGTGACTCCGCTGATCGCACTGCTGATCGGTCTGTCGACGTTCGATCTGTTCCGCAAGGACGGCAAAGGCGGTGCGCCGGCCCTGGTGATCGGCGCGGCGACGAAATACGCGACCGCGATTCTGCTCCCGTTGTACATCGTCATGCGGAAATGGCGGGCGATCGGAATGATGTTGGTGTGGACGCTCGTGATTCTGGGGCTGTCGCTCTGGGTGATGAAGACCGGGCCGTTCGCGGTTTTTTTCAGAGAGATGGTTCCAACGCTGGTTCGCACGCACACGGATTCATGGAATCGTTCGCTGTTCGCGTTGTTGATGCACGCGTCCGGGCCGCATGGGCAGATCAAACCGCTGGCGGGGGGATGGCTACTTGCGGGCCGTGCGATGCAGGTTGGATCGCTGCTGATCATCCTGACGATTTTTTTCACGCGGAGGCAGGCGTTCTGGTTGGATCGGGCGCATGTCTTTGCCGGGGCTGCGGCGTTGGTGAGCTGGTTTCTCATCTTCTCTCCGATACTCTGGGATCAGTACTTCGTCTACCTCGTGCCATTCTGGGGATGGATGATTTGGGAGGCGCGCCGATCGATGTTTCAGCGCATCCTGATCGGGTTCGTGCTTCTGTATCAATGCCTGCCTGATGTCGTGCTCGATCTGAAACTTCCCTCGCGTTTTTCACTGAGCGGGGAGCGAATGACGCTCGCGGGCCCGTACGAATGTTTCATGCTGCTGACGGCGATCGCGATTCTCTGCATTGCCGTCGCGCGTTTATTGCGTCCGGTCGTGCGGCCGCATTCCGATCCGCAGGAACGCCGCACTACATTTACGTTCAGGCTTAATCTCGGAACGATTCAATTCAACCGCGCCTGCGCTATTTTGGCGGCATTGTGGTTGATGGCCGCCACCCCGGTCAGTCTGCGTCTATGGCCGAGCGGTGAAGGTGATTTCCCACAATTCTACATGGGCGGGGTGATGGCGCGGCTTCATGCGTGGGACTCTCTCTACCCGATCCCCAGTCCCGGCAGTCATAACAATGCGGGAATGGAGACCGATTCGGCGATGCGTCCCCGCTATGCCGCCGAGGCGGAAAAGCGCGGGGTGGGGGATCGGCTGCGATTCATCCAACCGCCGCCCGTCACTCTGCTGCTGATGCCGATGGGGTATCTGAACTATCATCGCGCGTTTGAATTGTGGACGCTCATGCTGGTGATCTGCGCCTGGGGCGTCGCTTGGCTGGCGGGGAAATTCCATGAGATTCTTCACGGGACACTGACAAAAGCTTCGGGCCTGCTCATGCTGTTCGTTGCCTGTTCACCTTTGATGCTGCACGCGATTTGCGTCGCCAACATGACCGTGCCGGTGGCACTGCTGACCGGCATTGCGATTTTACAACTGGTCCGGCGAAAAGACCCTTCTGCCGCCCTTGCCATTGTCCTTGGCATCGTCACCAAATACGTCACAATTGCCCTCCTTCCGCTCGCTTTTGTCATGCGGCGATGGAACCTGCTGATCGAGTCTCTGTTGTTCGCATCGCTTTTGGGCATCGGCACCTTAGCGGTGATGAAGGCGGAGCCGTTCGAAATCTACCAGCACGAAATCGCTCCTACGTTGACTCGTGCGCATGACATCACGACTAATCAGTCGATCACCGCGTTCCTTCTTCGAGCCACCCATCGCGAGGTGCTTCCCAAATCAATCCAACTGGCAGTGTTGGGGGTTGAAGGAATCACGCTGATATGCCTGTTATGGCTGTTATTACGACAGTCTCCCGAGCGATGGAAGCAACCCGCGAATGTGTTTGCCGCCGCGATGGCGCTGCTGACGTTTTTGCTGATCTTCTCGCCGATCTTCTGGGAGCACTATCCGGTCTATCTCTGCCCGCTCTGGGGATGGTTGCTCTGGGAAGCACGTCATTCACGCGGCATGGCGATCGGGGCGCTTCTCGCAGTGGGGTTGACCTATATCCCCTTCACGGCATGGCTCGATTTGCGTGAGCCGTACAACACGCACATCCTTCCGTCAGCGATCATCATGTTTGGTTTGGCGGTCTTTAAATTGAGCGGAAAATGCCCGCAATCGATTAAGAATGAGAAGGTGTTGACAACCTCCACAATTCCGTAGAAGCGCCGGCCGAGCGGTATTTCCGAGGCGAGCGACAACTCGAGCGTGTGCCCCTGCTGAGAATCCCTCGAATGCGTGTAAAGCAACCTGAGGTCCATGTCGAAATGCACGAAGTCTTTATTTGCAGTCAGTCCGATTCCGAAGTCCGTTCCCGGCCTGCCATGAAGCTTCCGTGCTCACCCGGCCACCTGCGCCGATCTCGCGGGTCGCGTTCCCGAAGCACCACACGGCTCCCCGTTTGTCCTGCGCGAACCATTCGTAAGTGTCCTCTGCAATTCGGTC
>JANXVV010000166.1 GCA_025351525.1 Humisphaera sp.
GAGATGCCGCCCCATGAAAGCGACCTCGCCTCAGAAGCGGCCCACTGCCGACGAACCCGCTCATCCATCACCGGATCCAGGGAAATGAACTTCCGCCGAATCCCTTCGGCAATCGTCGCGTCATGCATTCCCTCAGTATAACACATCAAGACAACTTGAACAAGTTATCGGTGCGCGAGCCCTTAGTGAGGATGCTGTATTTCGTTTTCATGAGAGTGCCTTTCGTTTAGCTGAACAGTGTTGCTTCGTTGTCGAAGGGTGGGTTAGTGGTGTTTGTCGCACCCGGACAGGCCAATGACCGCGACGAGCAGCGTCAACGCCATTAGCGCAGGCGGCGTCCATTTTGATTGCGTCGCCGAGATGATGATGCGGTAGATCGCATTTTTCATTTTCATAACGTTGTTTTCCGTTCTGACAGTTAAGGTTGTGTTGGTTCAACAAGGCTAGGATCGTCATGCGCATCGCGCAATATCGATCGCAATGAGAGCATTCGCTGTTCCTCCTTCCGCATTGGCCGGAGCGGGAGGTATTGCCTCAAGCTGAGGTTCGCCTGGTAAATCGCATCGCATTTATTTCCTTTACTCGCGATTGGAAAGTGACCGACGATTGGAAAGTGACCGGTTGCGGCTGTAGCAACGAACGCCAGACGCCTCCCGATCTATCCACTCAGACGGGCGGCGAGGGATGAATAGTTCAACGAAAAAATCGATACAACTGAAATGGTCAGAATTAATGAGGTGAAGGATCGCCGGAATAGGTGGCCGCGTTGCACGTCGCTCATTATGCAACTTACGACCCGACGTTTGCCAAATCCGCCGGGTTCCGGTTACGCCATGGTGGCCGTGGCGGCCTTGAAACCAAGGTTGTCCACCGCAACAATCAATGCGGCAACCGAGGTCTTTTGGGAATCGTATGAGACTCGCGCCGAGCCTACTGCGACCTCCTCAACCTTCGCGCCAGGAACAGACTTCATCGCGGTTGAAACTTTGGCGGCTCAGCCGCCACAATGCATTCCCTTGATCGATAGATATACGGTTTCCATGACAGACTCCAGTTAGATTGTGATTCGCTTGCTCTCACTGATATTAATCCAATTTATGCATCAAGAAGCAATGCAGGAGTTTGTGGGTGGACTGCGTTGGTTCCACGGCATTTTTGCAAGGATCATGCCCATGCCGCAGGTATCGGTGATCCCAGAAAATAGCAGACCGGCACCCACGAATGACCGGAAGACCCGCATCCATGCACGCCAGGGTGCCGCCTTTGATGTTCACCACGTTTGAAAAGCCTGCGTTGAGAAACTTCTCGCACGCCTGTTGCCCTCGACTTCCAGAACGACAGATGAGATAAAGGGGCCGGTGGCCAAGCCATCGCGTGTTCGCATCAAGGCCTCCGGATCCAGTTGGTCCAACGGAACGTTCTGAGCGATGTCGATGTGCATCTCCCGAAATTCGACGGGAGTGCGTACGTCAATCAGCTCGATCTTCTTGCCATTCTCGCACAGTTCCCTGAATTTGGAGGGCGATATGAAGTCAACACTCATAGTCTTCTCGTGTTTTTCTGATGCCAAGTAATTATTCATGGCCCATCCGGCCCGAGCCGGTTCCCATGCCGTTCATCCCGCCGTGCCGGTGTTGACCCATGTTGGTCCACATCGCGCCATTTGACCGTCCCGCGTTCCAACAGCGGTTCCAGGCGAATTTGCGATGCTGACTTTCGCCGCTTGGATGATGAATCCAACCCTGTTGGATGCGACCACCGCGAATCCACTCGGCCTGGCCGTAGAACCGGCTGCACAGTCCTGGAGGATCGGTGTTCATCGGATAAGGCAGGAGGTCGACTCGATCGTTGCCGGAGCCGACAGAGATCGGCTCGCTCTTGATCGGGTTGGGCACGCGCAAATCCTTGTCCCACGTATGCACCATGGCCTCACCGGTGTCGGAGTTTGTCAATAGTTCCGCATGAGTCTTACCGTTGTCGAGGGGTATGACGTCACCCCCATTTGGTCCGGCCTTGGCAATTCGTCCTGAGAAAAAGAGGTACGCTCCGGCTGCGATGGTGATGCCAATTACGATGCCGATGATGATTTTGGTCATCGTCAGTTGGGTCTTATTGGGGGCGTTGGTCATAAAACATTCCGTAAGGGTTTAAAGTCGCCGCTGGTGTGCTTGATTAGTTGCCCATGTGGTTACCGTGGTTACCGTGATTGCTTGGGTCGTTGGAGCGGTCGCAACCGGTCACGACGAACACAGTGGCGAGGATCGCCAACGCAATCACTGCCGGTCGGGTCCATTTCGATTGTGTCACCGCGATGGTGACACGGTCAAACGCATTTTTCGTCTTCATCACATTGTCTTTCTAGCCATTGCGGTTGTGGGCTTGAGTGCGTGCGGTTGCGGCTGTCGCAACGAGAGAGTGTCGCGTACTGATCTGTCCACTTATACGCTTTCTCCTTATTTTCCGCGTTCTTGTATCTGGACGTATGGCGTAGGTAGACGGTTCTGATTCGTGACTCATTAAGGCACACTTTTCGCCACGCTTCGCCAGCGGCATCAAACAGGGCGTCGTAATCCTTATAAAAGCGATTCGACCAGTGGTGACTGCGCAGGTAGTGCCACAGGTTCTCAATCGGATTCAGCTCCGGGGAGTAAGGCGGCAGCTTCAGGATCGTGATGTTCGGAGGAATCTTCAGTTCACGAGCGGTGTGATAACCGGCGCCGTCCCACACCATTACCGCATGCACATCCGCCGGCAATTCCTGCGACATCTGGGCCAGAAAGAGATTGACCACCTTGGCGTTGAGCGTGGGACTCAAGAGGCCCATTGCCTGGCCGCTGTGCGGGCAGGCGGCGGGCAGGACATAGAGATACTCGTATTGAGTTTGCCGCACCGCCGTCGGCCGCGAGCCGGTGCGTGCCCAGAACGTTGTACCAACGCACCCATTCCTGAACGCACCGGCGGCTTGACGACAGCGACGTGGCGATCTGTAGGGCGCTCTGTCCTTGCATCGCGAGAATCACCGCCTGCAGACGCAGGCGAATCCGTGCGGAGTGCTCCTCGGCGGCCAGACGGTGAAGCTCATAAAGTTCCAGATGGTCGGTGACATGCATGGCGGCATCCTCCGTGAAAGACTGCCTCCATCATGCCACCTATTTGGAAATCGCGCGCGGGTAATTTTGAGAAAGCGTATTAGACGGGTAGTTAGGGATGAATCGTTCGATCAAATAACTGAGGCGACGGAAAGGGAAGGCTATTTGCATGGCGGAGGCTGCCTCGGAATAGAGGCAACGTCGTCCACAGGGCCTCATAGCCATCCGTTTGTAAACCCTGCCCGCCGCAAGCCAGTGGCGATGTAGGGGCACTTTCGCATCAATTGCCACAACGAGGCCGTACGATAATTTTCGATCATCAAAACAACGGGCCCTTGATTGATTCCGTAATGCCACGGTGAGACCCACCAACCATAAGAATTGCCGGCGTCCCCTGGATGGGAAGGATTGAACGACGCCTTGAAGCCGTAGCGATTAAAATGAGTCATCTTGGCTTGATGAACGCAGTGGTGGAGCGCCGGAAGAACGATTTCGGGTGCGAACGGCAGTGACGCCACCAACGCCCACGGTGCAAGCGTGCTATCGTCGGGTCCGTACGGCACGCCGCGCCCCACGTAATCAAAAAACTGCCGTTCGATGCCGTTTATTTTGAGAGTGTCGGGGCCCGGTCCCTCGCTCGCGGTAATTCCCCAGCAACACGCCCCGTAGTCCTTGAACCGAAGTGGGTTGTTAATGGCGTACTGTTGTTGCACATAAGTTGCGCGCCGGCTATTCTCGAAGTAGTCGATGCCCTTGCCACGCATGAACGCGTCTTGGATACCGCGAAAGTCGATCCAGACATGCGAGAGTTGATGCGTGAACAACGGCCCGGCATAAAGATAGTCATAGCCGTAACAGTTTTCCCACCGGTAAGTCGAAGCCCACGCGGCGTAGCTGCTCTCGGGCAAGGGATGAGTCGGTGAGCCGAGGCCCAGCACATACAGCAGCAACGCTTCGTCGTAGCCTTCCCATCGATACTTGAGGAATTCGCTTTCGGGCTTCCAGCCGTGCGTGACGGTTGCACCGCCGTCTTGCGCCCACTGCCAATCCGCACGGTGGTAGAGCGCGTCTGCGAGCGTGCGAATTTCGTTCTCGTCGGCGGAAGTTCCGTCAAAATAAACCGCCGCAGTCAACGCGCCTGCCAGCAGAAAGGCGGTGTCCACGGTTGACAGTTCGCATTGCGAGGCGCGTCGTCCGGTCCGCATGTGAAGGAAGTGGTAATAAAAGCCCTTGTAGCCTGTGGCGTCGGGCTCCGGGTCGTGCGGGCTATTCCAGAAAAAGCGGAGCGTCACAAGCGTTCGCTCCACCGCCGCCGCACGCGCCATGAAACCGCGTTCAACACCTACTGGATAGCACGCCAGCACCATGCCCGTAGCGGCAATGCTGGACGGCCAGTCCGGCGCTGTTTTGTCGATCACCAGACCGTTGGCGGGATTCGTCTCGTGCAAAAAATAGCCGAAAGTGTCGCGCTGGAGCTTTTCGAGTTCGGCATCGACGGTCAGCTTGCTGCCAAACATTTTTTCACCCGGTGATGCTCAAGATACTTCTTGGCGCAAAATTGACAGCCCAACTTCTTTGCCATTCGACGAAGGAGGCGCTGGCCGCAGATATCGAGGACGGCTAGTGAAGGCCGCATCCGCTCGGTGATTTGATTCTCAGCCTCCTGGATCTTCATCCTCTCGCCGGACTTGTCGCAGAGCGCGACGATCGCACTCTTCGCTATCGTTTCTGACTCTTCAAACCTTTCTGCGAGTTGCCCTGCATTTCTTTGCATCGGGTTGGCGCTTTGACAGCTCATGGCTTTGTCCTCGTGTCACATTCCGTGATTCCCGGGCCCAGATTGCTTAGCCCAGTTTTAAGTCGTTACTTCGCCTCAACGACAGGCCCTGCAACCGTGCCCTCCGGGTGTCTGTACCAGCCGGGGTCTTCGTAACTTTTGATTCCCTTGCGGACTTTCACGACGGTAAACATCCCGCCGCCGTCTATCTCTCCGAACGGCCCCTCGATCCCGCCCATCGGAAGCATGTTCGCGGGCTGCCCCATCGGCATCATGCCCGCCATGCCGACCCCCATCGGCATGTAGCTCGGGAAATACTTTCGGATGCGCTCGTCCAAATCGCCGGTCTTGACGCCAACCACAATCGGGAGATTGTGGCCCATCCCGTTCATCAGGTGGTGAACCTTGTGGCAATGCAGCCCCCAGTCTCCCTCGGCGTCGGCAATGAACTCAATGTCGCGCGAAGATCCGGTCGGTACGTTGATGGTCACCTCGGGCCATTGCGCGGATTCCGGGATCGGCCCGCCATCGGTTCCCGTCACCTTGAACGAAAAGCCGTGGAGGTGCATCGGGTGGGCGTTGGTGGTACTGAGGTTGGCGAATCGGATGCGGACTCGCTCACCGAGGCGAACCACAAGAGGCTCGGTCGCCGGGAAAAGTTTTCCGTTGAAGGTGAACAGATTGAAGTTGGTCATCTCGGTCGGGTCCGGAGTATAGGAGCCTGGTGTCACCAGCCATTCATTGAGGAGGATGGCGAAGTCGCGATCGACGATCGGGGTCCGCCGCTCTTTGGGGTGGACGATGAAGAGGCCCATCATGCCGAGGCCCATCTGGAACATCTCGTCGAAGTGAGGGTGGTACATGAACGTGCCGTGATTGACGAGCGTGAACTCGTACTTAAACGTCTGGCCGGGATCGATCTTGCGCTGGTTGAGACCTCCGATGCCGTCCATGCCGTTGGGCAGGAACAGGCCGTGCCAGTGGATCGTCGTGGAGACCGGCAGGTTGTTGGTGACGAGCATGCGGACGCGGTCGCCGACGACGGCCTCAATGGCCGGTCCCGGTGATTCGCCGTTGTAGCCCCAGGCATTCACGTCCAGCTTGGGCGCGAACTTGGCCTGCACCGGCTCGGCGATGATGCGGAAAACCTTGACGCCCCCTTCCATGGTCCAGGGCAGCGTGCTCGTGCCGGGAAATACGACTGGCGCATAAGGCAGGTCGTGCACAGCGACGGGCACCGGAGGCCGGGCGGCCGGCTTGGCGGGAGAATCACCCAAGCTGGGTGGCTCGGCTGCCCGGATTAAACCGGTTGACGCGGCAAAGGCCGCTGCCGATAAGATGAACTGGCGTCGTGTTTCCATGAGGATATCCATTGCAGAGTTCTTACTTCGCACCCGGTTTTTTCATTCCGGGCATATCAGGCATCGAAGGTGGCGGCGGCGTCGCGGGAGCCTTTGATGCATCGTCGGCAGCGGGCTTAGTCGTCGGTGGCCGCGTGAGTACCCCCGACGGTAATCGCCCGCCCAGGGCGAGTTCCAAATCCGACCGTGCAATCCAGTATCCTTCTCGAGCGCGAATCCCAGCGATGATCGCAGTCGATTCGTCCGCTTTGGAGGCGAGCATGTCGAAGACACCCAGGAGCATGCTCTGATACCGCTTCTCCGTCATACCGCTTATCTGCTGCCGTAGCGGAACTACATCCGACGCGTAGTAACGCGCGACCCGAGCGGCGGTGTTCATGCGATCCAACGCCGTTCGGGCCTCCTGCCGCACCCGGTCTTCCGTGTCCGCCAGGCGACGGCGGGACTGACGGATCAACGCTTCCTGCCGCGCGTAGGCGGCTTGCCGCTGATCGAAGATAGGCAGCTCCAAAGAAAAATCCGGGCCGGTCTGGTAACCGCCACCGGCGGCCCGCTCTGTTTCCAATCCGATCGTGGCGGACTCCAGCAACCACTGGTGCGCCAGTTCCAGTGAATATTGCTCGCGTTGCACGAATTTACGCGCGGCTGCCACTTCGGGGCTGAAAGAGATGGCTGAATCCACGACGTCGGATTCGGCAACGCTCTTTTCAGGAGGGAGCGACGCCTCAGGCTCGATGCTCCAATTCGCGGTCGACCCCGAAAGGCCCATGAGTCGCCGTAACCGCTCCCCGCTGACGCGAGCTGCGCTTTCGGCTTCCATCAGGGCGAGGGTCGACTGTTGCCGCGCCACTCGTTCACCTGAAAATTTTAAATCCTCAACGTTGCCCGCCTTATACTGGCGCTCTGCGAAAGTCGCGGTGATGTCCGCCAGGTCGCTTACGGTCTTGCGCGCCCCGGCCACCTGCTCGTCAGCCTGGAATGCGTAGAACGCGGCGCGGGTTTCGGCGGCTTGTTTCAGAACGGCACCGGTGACGCGGAGCACCGCCTCGTCCAATGCCGTCCCCGCGAGCCTCTTGCGCAGCGGAATCAAAAATATTTGAAGTGGGAGATGAAGACCGAGGTTCCAGTTCGGCCCATGGGGTGCAATGTCAAACCAACGGATGAATCCGGCGAAGTTGGGATTCGGGAGCAGCCCGGCCTGCATGAGGTCGGCCTGCGCCACACCCAAGTCCTCAAACGTCGCCTGGAGGGAATTACTGTTGAGCAGCGCGAGCTGCACTGCGGCGTCAGCGTCAAGCGGACGGGAAAGTAATTCGATCGTCGCCGCCCGGATAGGTTCGCCTTCAGGCCCGCCACGATCCCAGATCGCCCGGCGATCAAGCCGTTGCGACACGTCTCGCTGAACGTCGGGAAACCGTTGGTCGGGCTTCACGGATGCGCAGCCGGTTGCCGTTATCAGCACCAGAAACAGCACAAACGCAGAGAGGGAATGATTCCCCACCCGTTGGCAAAATCGCTTTATGGCGGCCGGTTTTGGTGCTTGTTGGATTGAAGCGTGCATCAGTTTACCTAAATAAGATCCAACAATGCTTTCGCTTACCCAACGATTCGAACGCGGTCCATGGATCCGTGCGCGTTGGGGACGCATCGGTCGCAGCCCGGAGTTCCATCGCAATTCTTCGGACAACCGCAATCGCATACCCACCGCCCGTCGATCACATACTTGTATTGGTAGAAGCCTGGGGCCAAATCCAATGAAATGCCCCAGCGTCCGTCATCCGCGCGCGAGAGAGGGGTGGCCCGTGCATCCCAGTTGTTGAACGATGCGGCAAGAAACACGGCCTTTGCGGACGGAGCGTGACATTGGAACTCGGTGTGACACAGCCGCCCGGTATCCACAGTGAATGCGGCGTGTCCGTCCCTTGGCACGGTAAACGGTCCACCAATTGCCTCAAGTCCAGATTCTTCAGCATGGCCGCGCATGATATAACTTCCATCGCACAGTCCGTCCTGTTCCACCGACTACTTTGCTCTTGCCCGCGCCAAAAGTTCTTCCGCCTCGGCGACATAGAACTGTGTCGAGGCAAGCTCGAATTTTGACGCGACCCCCTCCTTGTTGAGTTTGGCGGTCCCGGCCTCGAACTCTCGCATTCGCTGGAGGTGGCTTTCCAGGGCGGACAAATGGTCGCCTGTCGCCGCAGCGACATCGCGTTGCGCCTCCATCCGTCGCATGGACCAAAGGTACGCGTGCTCCACTCCGTCATGGCCGGCCGGCGCACCGGTCGCCGGGTCGTGGAGCATTTCGCAGACTCGCTCGGCGGCGGCGAAGCGTGCGATGGCGCTTGGTGCCTCCGTCTTCGCCGGCTGCCCAAAGCTTTTGCCAATGAGAATGGCGACCATCAAACCTGTTGCGAGAATTCCTGTAGCCAAAAATCGTGTTCGCATCGTTAAGCCTCAAATTACATTGATCACTCGGTTCATTGTCCCCTGCGCGTTGCCGACGCAATTGGGGCATCCGTGGTGGGGACCGTCACAACCCGGTTCGCAGCACCACACGCCGTCCACCAGAAACTTGAACTCGTATCGCCCCGGATGAAGGGGCAGTGTGGCGGTCCATTGCCCATTCGCGGATTTTGTGAGAGGCGTTGACGTCGGGCTCCAGCCGTTGAACGTTCCCGCCAGACGAACCTCCCGTGCATCGGAGGCGTGACACGTGAACTGGGTTGCCTTGGACTTCATTTCGCTCTTTTGAACTGACGGTGGCATTGCGGGCTCCGAATGGATTGGATTAAGAAGTTCGAATGACGATGCCGCACGATCGCGGCGAGAATCGCAAGGTTTTTGATCACATGTGGCCCATTCCTCCGGCCGCAGGAGCAGGCATGGGAGCTACCGGCGCAGGCGTGGGCTGGGGAGGCTGGAAGCCGAGCAGCGATTGTCTTTGGCCATCGGTGAGGATCTTGGCCGCTTCTCCAACGGCGCGGATGAAGTCCAATCGCTCATCGCCCCGAAACTTTTCCACCTCGCGCAGCTTGGCTTCGATCTGGGTGGCGTCCGGCTGGTCCGAGGCCGTCAGCGCCCATAACTCCTGCTCGGCGGTGTCCACCTTGCGACTCGTGGCCGCTTTCGCCAGCATCGCTTTTTCCTTGGCGGCGTTGAGGGCGGCCTGCTGTTGGATGGTGAGTGTGATATGCTCGGCATGGTCCAGGAAAAATCCAGTGCCGCCGATGTGATACAGATGCGACGCGCCTGGAAAGCCGGGCAGGGCGGCACTCATCGGGCTATTGCCGACCATGCCGCCCATGCCCCCGCCTCCGGGCGGCATGCCCATCATGCCGTCCATTTTTTCCATGCTTCCCATGCCGCTGGCGGGCGGCATCTGCGAAGGTTGACCTCCCGGCATCCCTGCCATCCCGCCGCCCGCGGGCATTGCTGCTCCACCCATTTTCATGCCCCCCATTTCCGAGTCCATCTTCATACCGCCCATCCCCATGCCGCCCATGGCCGCGCCAGGCGGCTTCATTCCGCCCATCCCTGCGCCCGCCGGCTTCATGCCATCCATCATTCCGCCCATCATTTGCATCATGGAACCCATCTCTTGCATCATGCCGCCCATATTTGCGCCTCCCGCAGGTGCGCCCCCCATACCCCCGATTGCGGCTGGATTTGCCGGCGCAACGGGCATACCGGCCATCGCCGGCGTCGTGGCAACGGGTGTCGAAGGCATCCCGCCCATCGCGCCGACCGGGCTCCCGGGCGCGCCGGTTGGCGACGCCATGGCGACGGACGGATTCGCGCGCCGAATTGCCTCATCGAGCTGCGCAACCTTTGCCTTCAGTTCCTGAATCTGGTCCGGCAGCGCCTGCGTGGTGGGAGCCGTGGCGGGGTGTTGATGCGTCGCGTGATCGGCAGGCACCGGTTGCGCCATCGCGCCGAACCCGACCGCGAGCGACAGTGCGATCGCCGTGCGGCGACACAACGACAACGACTGCGCCTTTGCCGACTTGGATGACCATGTTGCAAGCGTGTTCATAGGGAGTCTCCTTCGGACGTATTGGTTAAGGGCAGCTCATCGGCACTACGATCCCGTCAGGGCGGTGCCGCTGTCCGATGCAACCACCTAGACGGCTGGCATGGCAAAGAGAGTTCAATGAAATAAACTGAAATGCGGACCAGCGCAAATGATCGGGTAGGAGGGGGCCTTGCGGCCCCCGTCCTCTCACACCACCGGACGTACTCATCGTATCCGGCGGTTTCTTCTAACGGTTTAACAGAATATATCACTACTGTCCGGTTAAAAGTCGAATAGGTACAACGACTTATGATTCTCACCCGCGTCGATTTTGCGTGCCTCGTCCGAAAACACCTGAAAAACAGGGGTTTTCTCGAAGAGCATCAGACTCAGCACTTGAAGGATTTCTCCCATTTGCGGACGGAGGTTGAGTTCCCGCTTGGCGATCGCCACCAGCACATAGGCGCTGATCGCGATCCACACCTGGGTCTTGACCGCGTTGGGTGTGTTGCCGAAAAACACCTTGATCCGCAGATACTGTTTGATCCATTTGAAGAACAACTCGACCTGCCATCGGGCCTTGTAGAGCTTTGTGATCGTCAAGGCGGCCAGCGTGAAGTTGTTGGTCGGAAAGACCAGATGGTTGCCAGATACCGCATCGGTGAAACTCACGCGACGCAATGCGGACGGATAACGCTTGCGCGACAGCGGCCCGCGCAGCTTGAGGGTCTGATCCGCCCGCAGGCCGCGATGGCGATCCACCGGGCGCGACTCGATCACACGGTAATCCAGGTTGTCCTTGGCGCGGACGACGAAAAAGGACTGGGCCAGCGCAAAGCGGTGCAGGCGGGCGAAATCGACGAAGCCGCGATCCATGATGTAGTACGCGCCCGGCTCGAGCAGCAGTTCGTCCATCACATTCACTTCGTGGACGGACCCCTCGGAAACATTGATAAAACAGGGGATACTGCCGCGCAGGTCCAACAGGGTGTGCAGCTTGATGGCGCCTTTGCGCCGTCGGAACCGCGCCCAGGGGAACAGTGTCAGGCACAGGTCGATGGTGGTGGTGTCGAACACATAGACCGCCGCCTTCAGACGCCCGGCGACCGGTTCGCCGGCGTACAGCCGCCGGGCATGGGCGATGAGTATCAGGGCGAAGTCCGCCCAGATGCGCCACGACCGTTTCTCGTTGGCATCGGCGAGCGTGGAGCGCGAGATGACGCCGCGAATGCCGAGGTGGTAGAGCTGTTTTGGAAAGGCCCGCAGGCACGATTCGATATCGCGCAACGACTCGCGGTAAGTGAGCTGGGCAAAGAGCATGACCAGGAACTGATCCCAGCAGGAGAAGGTCCGGACCCGGTGGTTGCTGTCGTATCGACTGACACACTTGTTGAATTCGTAACGCGAAAGCAGATCCGGAAGTTGAGCGAAGATGAATCGTCCGGAGTTCATGCCCGGCAGCATCGCCGACCGAACCCGCCGGGCAACCGGATGGAAATCGACGGTGGAAATTGAAATCGAAAAATCGCTTCATGGACGTTGGCAACGTAAAACACAGGCTATTCTCAAAGTCCGTCGTTTTTTAAC
>JANXVV010000170.1 GCA_025351525.1 Humisphaera sp.
GGTCGCCATACTCCGAGACCTGTGCCGACATGGCCGAAAGACACAACTCTCGGAGTACCGCGACC
This sequence comes from Humisphaera sp., assembly GCA_025351525.1. GTDB lineage: Bacteria > Planctomycetota > Phycisphaerae > Tepidisphaerales > Tepidisphaeraceae > JANXVV01. The sequence goes on from JANXVV010000170.1 coordinate 66, forward strand.
TGTGGCACCCCGAGCGTCTGACAACCCGGAAGTGATTGACGTCCGGTTCCTAACCGATCCGTTTCAAGTTACCCACCACTTCGTCCGATACCCTATGAAAGAACCGACACCTGCATCTCCCGATTGAGGAAAAAAAATGCCCATGCAGCCCATCCAGGACACCCCCACCGTTGCCCCTGACGGCAAACCCCTTGCCCGACTCATCGACGGCGTGGTGATCCGCCATGCCACCACCCAGATCGATGGCCGTGGCACGCTGTGCGAAATTCTCAATCCATCCTGGGGCTTTCATCCGGCACCGTTCAGCTACGTCTATCAGTTTTCCATCCGTCCGGGCATGGTCAAGGGCTGGCATCAGCACCATCAGCACGATGATCGTATTTTCTTAAGCCAGGGGACGGTGAAAGTGGTGCTGTACGATCCGCGACCGGAATCCCCTACGTTTGGGCTGGTCAATGAAATCTGCCGTTCGGAATTGCACCGGTCCATCATGGTCATCCCGCAATTCGTGTGGCACGCGCACCACAATATCGGCGCGACCGATGCGCTGTTCATCAGCATGCCGTCGCGGGCGTACGATCACGCCTCGCCGGATGTGTTTCGGCTACCGTTGGAGAACGATGTGATCCCGTATCGGTTCGAGCAGAAGCTGGGGTGGTGAAGAAAGGGTTGAGGACTGAGGACTGAGCGGGAGAAGGTGCATGGTTAATCCCAGGGTGACGGTCATCATTCCGACGTATCACTGGAGCAGTGTGCTGCCGTTTTCGATCGGCAGTGTGTTGCGGCAGACGTTTGCGGATTTCGAGCTGCTGGTTGTGGGGGATGGCTGCACGGATGACTCGCAAACCGTGGTGGCCGGCATCGGGGATGCGCGGGTGCGGTGGATCAATCTCCCTCAAAACACCGGTCATCAATCCGGGCCGAACAACGAAGGGCTGCAACAGGCGCGCGGTGAGTTGATCGCGTATCTGGGCCACGATGATCTTTGGCTGCCGCACCATCTGGCGTTCGCGGTCGCGGCGATCGACGCAGGGGCGGATTTGACCTATGCCATCACGGAGATGATCGCGCCGGGCGGTGTGGAGCCGAGCTTTGAGCCATCGGAGATGGAGCATTATGAGCCGGGGCTGTGGATTCCCCCGACCAGCGTGGTGCATCGTCGGAGTCTATCCGAGCAAGCCGGTGGATGGCGGAATTTTTGTGAGGTGAATCAGGATCCCGAGGCGGACCTGTGGGAACGAATGCGCGCGGTGGCATGGGCGTCCCGCCCAAGCAATTCGGGGCGGAAGAACATGGGGGAGAAGCCCATGCCACCCGCCTTCCAATACATCCGCCGTTTAACCGCAATCAAGTTCCCGGCGATCTGGCGAAAGGGGAGTTACAAAACCCGGTGCTGCGATGAGCAGTCGGCGTGGTTCGATCGCATCGGTCGCGAACCGGATCTGGAAGCGGTGGAATTGGCGAAGCTGTTGAAGCCGATTTTCGAGGACGGGCGATCCGCGATGCCATTTCGCGAGGTGTTAAAAGATTTCCGTGCCGATCTTTTCGCGCGCTGCAAAAGGAAACTCATAAAATGGCGCATCTTACGTCGACAGGATCGCGCCGCTTTTCTAAAAGCGAGGAGAAGGTTCAAAGGGCTGACAAACTAACGGTGCCCCACCATTCACGCCGGGATTGGAGCTGAAAGCGAAAATCGGGATTCCGCCCCATGTTCATCATTTCCCGCGTCTCAAAAACGAAGCCCGCGTAAGTGCGCCGATCTTTGCATGCGCATTGAAAGGATGCTTCACTTTCGTGATCCCCGCGTGCGGATGCGTCTTCTTCGCATGAGGAAGATGTGTGCGAACTTTCTTCACATTGCTTCGGACCGGATCGAGCGCGCTCAATCCAAAAGTCTCAATGTTGCCGTCCGTAATGACGGGATCGGTGGTCGGGACCACCGGCAAATCACCGCTTCCATCGGTCGATCCGGAGTCCGTCGAGCCGCCATCGGTATTGTTGTTATCGCCGCCGGAGTTGTCGGTTGAGGAGCCGTCGGTTCCACCGTTCCCCATGTCGATGGGAATCAGGTCGATCGGTACAAACGTATTGATCGACGAGACTGCAACGCTGAAAAAACGCCGGCCTTCGAGGCCTTCCATCCAGATCGATGCCATATAAACTCCTCGCAGATTTTTCTGCCTTTGGGTGCGCGCCTGAACGCGAGGACTATTGATTTTTACCCGATTCCTGCCGGGGGAGTCAAGCAGAAACTTTCTGGACGACAACCGATTATTCCTCCGGCGTATCGGCCACCGTTTGTTCTCTGAGCCGAACCCTGTATGTTGAACGTACCCGCCAAGTCTCCCCCTCGCGGGGATCGTCAGAAATATTTGCGAAGACGAAGCCTCGAACCAAGGAATTTCATGCGAATCGCCCGCGTTTTTCTTTTCGTCTTGCTGGTCGCCCCTCCATCCTTTGCCCAGAAGGCGGAACTGGTTGCCGGTGGAGGCGACGGCCTGGATGGATCCATAGCCACGCAGGCCAGGCTTGAAAAACCATTTGGCGTGGATCGCGATTCCAAAGGCAATCTGTTGATCATTGGTTTTCTCGGACACCTCCGTGCCGTCACGCCGGAGGGCCATCTCATCACCCTCTGCGGTTCGACCAAGGGCGATTCGGGTGACGGTGGCCCGGCAGGCAAGGCCCAGCTCAACACGCCGCACTCATTGGCCGTCGGGCCGGGCGGCGACATCTTCATCGCCGACACGCTCAATCACCGCATTCGTAAAATCGACGCGACCACCGGCATCATCACCACCATCGCCGGCACCACCCAGGGTTTCTCCGGCGACAATGGCCCGGCGGATCGCGCCCAGTTCAACGAAATCTACTGCATCGCCTTCAATCCCACTCAAACCCGATTGATCATCACCGATCTGCAAAATAAGCGGATTCGCGTGATGGATATGAAGACTCACTTGGTGACCACCCTCGCCGGCAACGGTGTGCGTGGCGTGCCGCAGGACAATCAACCCGCCATCACCCAACCCCTCGTCGATCCCCGGGCGGCCACGATGGATTCGCAGGGCAATCTCTACCTGCTCGAGCGATCCGACCATTCCCTTCGCGTCGTCTATCCCGCCGGCCAAATCCGCACGCTGATTCCCGGCCCGCTGAAAAAGGGCGCCCCGCACACGCTTGCCGGTCCGAAGCATTTGGCCGTGGATCAAAACGACGATGTGTTGATCGCCGACACCGACAATCACCGCATCGTGCGTTGGGCGGCCAAGGAGCAAAAGCTGACGACCCTCGCCGGAACCGGCAAACTGGGGACGGCGGGGTTGGAAGGCCCGCCCTTGCAATTACAGTTGAACCAGCCGCACGGCGTGTTCGTGGATCGGGACGGGTCGATCTATATCAGCGACAGCTGGAACGGACGCATCGTGAAAATTTCGCGGTGAAGTGAATACCTCCTGATCAATTCGGGAAATAATTGACCCACGAAGGGACACGAAAAAAAACACGAAGGGAATACATCGCCGCTTCATGTTGACTTTGTGTCCCTTCGTGGGCGATGCATTAATATCTACCCCGCCAACAGAGTGCGCGGCAAGCGGTATTTTGCCTAGATCGTGTTTAAAAACACGGCGGTGCTTTCGTAGCATGGGCTACCAGCCCACGTTTTAATTTCGATCGCAAGAAAATCATGGGCTGGTAGCCCATGCCACGTCGAACCCAACCGTGTACTTGAACATGCGATTCATCCTCTCCGTCATCTCCTGCATGGCTTTTGCCGCGAACCTCTTCGCGACCGCGCCCCCGGTCAAGCCCCTCACCGCCGCTGATTTGGATTTTTTCGAGAAAAAAGTGCGGCCGATATTGGCCGAGCGATGCTATTCATGTCACTCGCAACAGTCGAAGAAGTTGAAGGGGCATTTGCTGCTGGACTCGGCGGAGGGCTGGTTGAAGGGCGGCGACACGGGGCCGGCGATGGTCGCGGGGGATCCCGACAAAAGCCTTTTGATCGAAGCGGTGCGCTATGAAAATCCCGACACGGAAATGCCGCCGAAAGGCAAGCTGGCGGAGAACGAAATTGAATTGCTGGTTCGGTGGGTGCGAATGGGCGCGCCGGCCCCGCACCTTGAAGTTTCTCCCGCAACTGTCGCCAAAAAGATGGATGTCGAAGCCGGCCGCAGGCACTGGGCGTATCAACCGATCCGGCAGCAGATCGTTCCAGAAGTGAAGGATGCGGCTTGGCCGCGCAACGAAATCGATCGCTTCATTCTCTCCTCGCTGGAATCCAAGGGGCTTCATCCGGCAGTCGATGCCGAACCGGTCGCGCTATTTCGGCGAGTCTACTTCGATCTCATCGGCATGCCCCCGACTCCTGAACAGATCGAAGCGTACGCGAATGATTCCGCTCCAAATCGCTATGAGCGATGGGTCGACCGGCTGCTCGCGTCACCGCAGTTCGGTGAACGGTTTGGCCGCCACTGGTTGGATGTCGCCCGCTTTGGGGAATCCCTCACCCTGCGTGGATTCGTCCTGCAGGATGCATGGCGATACCGGGATTACGTCATCGAAAGTTTCAATCGGGATCGGCCGTTCGATCATTTCATGCAGGAGCAGATCGCGGGCGATCTCATGCCCGCCGAGTCGATCGTCGAGAAACGACGGCAATTGATCGGCACGGCATTTCTCGCCATCGGAAACACCAATCTGGAAGAGCAGAATAAGAAGCAGTTGGAGATGGATGTGGTCGACGAGCAGATCGACACGATGGGCCGTGCATTTCTCGGGCAGACGATCGGCTGCGCACGATGCCATGACCATAAGTTCGATCCGATTCCCACGGCGGATTATTACGCCCTCGCCGGCATCCTGCACAGTACCCAAACGCTCGAACATTCGAACGTTTCCAAATGGCTCGACATGCCGTTGCCGATGGAGGCGACTTTGGAAGCGCCATTGAAAAAGCACGAGACGGCCATCGCGGTGCTGGAAGAAAAAGTCAAGCAGGCAAAGGCGGCGCAGGCAAAGGCCGGTAAAAGCGGCGGCAACGGCGAAGGCGATGTCCCCGTGGCCCGCCTGCCGGGCATCGTGATCGATGATCCGCAAGCGAAGCGCGTTGGCGTATGGAAAGAGTCGCGAACCGTCCATCCCTTTATCGGCACGGGCTATCTGACCGATGACGGCAATCGCGTCGAGAATAAAACGCTGACGTTCATGCCGGACATTCCCGAATCCGGAAAGTACGAAGTTCGATTCGCTTACACCGCCGGCAGCAATCGCGCATCGAACGTGCCCGTCACGGTTTTCAGCGCGGACGGCGACGAGACGATCGCGATCGACGAACGCAAAATTCCACCCCTCGACGGGCATTTCATTTCGCTCGGGCAACACACGTTTGAAAAAAACGGTCAGGGATTCGTCATCGTTTCCAACCAGGGCGTGGATGGCCACGTGATCGCCGATGCGGTGCAGTTTATTCCGGTCGAGACGCTTACTTCACTCGGTATCGCGGCGGCACCGGTTGGGGATGCCGCCAGGCCAATCACCGCTCCCAACCCGGTGAAGCAATTGGAGGCGGAACTGAAGAAATTGGTCGACTCCGGGCCGACGCGAGAGACGATTATTTCCGTCCGCGAGAGCAGGAAGATCGGCGATGAGCCCATTCATATTCGCGGCAGCGTACACACGCTCGGGGAAAGCACGGCGCGAGGTTTTCTGCGGGTCATCGCGATGAAGAGCGCTCCGGCCATCTCGCCCACGGAAAGTGGCCGGCTGGAACTGGCCAAATGGCTTGCCTCGCCGGAAAATCCTCTCCCCGCCCGTGTGGCCGCCAACCGTGTGTGGCATTGGCTCACCGGTTCCGGCATCGTCCGCACCACCGACAACTTCGGCACCACGGGTGAATCGCCTTCCCACCCCGAACTGCTCGATCATCTCGCCCGCCAACTCATCGAGCATCATTGGTCGATCAAAACTCTCGCTCGGCAGATCGTTCTGTCGAGAACCTATCAACTCTCCACGACGGCGGATGCAAAAGCCATTTCGGTCGATCCTGAAAATCGGTTGATGACGCACATGAACCGCCGTCGACTCGATGCCGAATGCATTCGCGATGCGATGCTCTCCGTGAGCGGACAACTGACGGCCGCCGCCGGGGGAAAGACGTTCAACAAAGATCTCAAAAGTGACTTCGGGTTTGCGCAAAACGACAGGCGGCGCAGTGTCTACCTTCCGATATTTCGCAACGCGTTGCCGGAGCTGTTTGAAGCCTTCGACTTTGCCGATCCGAGTGTCAGCAACGGACGGCGAAACGTCAGCACCGTCGCCCCGCAGGCGCTTTTCATGCTCAATCATCCCTTCGTGATCGAACAGTCGAAATACGCCGCCAGGCGATTGCTCGACGGAACGGACGGCGGGGAG